>NZ_LOHX01000289.1 GCF_001559775.1 Streptobacillus felis
ACTAAAACTCTATATTTTCTTTTAGTATTTTGAATAATTTTATTAGATGCATAATCTTTGTGATAATCTAATATATTATTATTAGCTAAGAATCCTTCTATTTTTAGTTTTTCTTGATAACTAAGGTGTTTACCTTTTTTTAAATTTATGTTATTATTGTTCATATAGATGTGTTCCTTTACTTTAATTTATTTTTTGTTTGTATTTTAAAGGTATCACATCTATATTTTTATTTCAAGTTTTTTTGGACATTTCTAATTTCTACTTACAAAGAGGTAAATAAATTCTAAAAAAGTTTGCATTTTTTAAAAATTTGTGATAGAATTTATTTACCCTGCTTTGTGGAATACCACTAGGGCAAAATCCAAAGGGAAGGAGAAAAAAGAAATGACAAATTATGAAATTATGTTTATTCTTTCAACTCAATTAACAGAAGAAGAAAAGAAAGCGAATGTTGAAAAAGTAGAAGCTGTTTTAACACATGCTGGAGCAACTGAAGTTAAGACTGAGATAATGGGAGATAGAAAACTAGCATATCCAATTAAGAAAAAAGAAAATGGATATTATGTTTTAACTAAATTTACTATGGATGGTACACAATTAACAGAAGTAGAGAATAAATTAAACATATCTGAGTACTTAATGAAATATATGATAGTAAAATTATAAAAAAAATAGGGGGTATATTATGAATTACGTATCATTATTAGGAAGACTTACAAGAGACCCTGAAGTTCAATACACAGGAACAGGTAAAGCTTATTTAAGATTTTCTATTGCTGTTCAAAGAGAAAACAATAGAGAGGAAGTAGATTTTATTAACTGTGTTGCTTGGGAAAAAAGAGCAGAGACTATAGGGCAATATTTTAAAAAAGGAAGTAGAATACTAGTCACAGGAAGAATTTCAGTTAGTAACTATGAGACAAAAGATGGAGAAAAAAGAACTTCAACAGATGTTGTAGTCAATAGTTTTGAGTTCATAGAAAGTAGAACTGAATCAAATGGAGGAAGCAGAGATTACACATCAAATAGATCAGTTGAAGCACCAAGAGAAGAAATTCTTGTAGACGAAGAAGATGACTTCCCATTCTAAGAAATAGGAGGAAGAAATGAAACCAGTTGCTGAATTCAAAAAAAGAAAAAGAAGACCAAAAGTTAAATTTAAACTTGAAGATATAGATTATAAAAATGTGGATTTATTAAGAAACTTTATGAATGATAAAGGTAAAATATCTCCATCAAGAGTAACAGGGTTAGATGCTAAAATTCAAAGAAAAATTGCAAAAGCAATTAAAAGAGCAAGACAAATAGCATTATTACCATATACAAGAATAGAAAAATAAAATAAACAAAGCTAGAGAGATCTAGCTTTTTATATTTAATATAGCCCACGTTTTACCAAATTTGTATATTGACAAAAAAGGTGGGAGAGGGTTATAATACTAGTATAATATATATATAAAAAGGAGGCAAAATGACAAATATAAACAAAGTGAAAAAGACACTTAAGTCATTTTTAAAAGGAAAAGTTAGTATAACAAAAAAGGTAACAATATTATTTTTAATAGCAGGTGTATCAGCATTTGCAGGATATAATAATGCAGCACTTCCATCTTGGATAAATGCTTCAGAAATCCCAGGAAGTTGGGTATTTACAAATATGGAACCAGATAATGCAAAAACAATTACAGGAAATAATAATATTGTTTTAGGGAGATTTGCTGGTGGAAATATTTCAGGAAGTCATAATTTTGTTGCAGGTCATAATGGTGCCGGTGGAGGAACAACTGGTATCAATAATATTTTGATGGGACAAGAAGCAGGGGTAAATACTGCTGGACATAATAATGTTGCATTAGGAGATAGAGCTGGTAAGAATGTTACTGGTAATAACAACTTTGCTGCAGGTCCATTTGGTGCCGGTACAGGTGTAACAGGGTACTACAATATTGCATTAGGTAATGAAACAGGTCAAAATGTAGGATATGCAGGAAATGTTCCAGGATTAGAATCTTCAAATAATAACACTGGAATGGGTAGAAATAATGTTGCTATAGGTAGAAAAGCAGGAAATAGCGTACAAGGAAATGAAAATGTTGCTATAGGAGCAAGAGTAGGTGAAGGTGTTGGTTCAAAAGCAACAACAAATAGTGAAGGAATATATAATATTGTAGTTGGAGTAGAAAGTGGAAATAATACTCAGGGTGTTTCTAACGTAGCTCTTGGTAGAAATGCTGGGAATAATGTAGATGGGTCATATAACTTTGCAGTAGGACCTGGTGCTGGAAATGGGACAAAGGGTTCTAATAATATATTTATGGGTGAGAATGCAGGAGTATTAAACGGAGTTATTGCTAATCATACAATATCTATTGGAGGACAAACTAAAGCATTAAAAGATAAAGTTATAGCAATAGGTTATGGTGCTCAAGCAAAAGAACTTAAGACAGTAGCTTTAGGTGGAAATGCAATAACTGACGTAGAAAATAGTGTATCATTAGGTAATGATACTGATACAGAAGGAACTGCAAATACAAGAACAAAAGGAACTGACAATACCTACACAACTGAAACAATATCTAATAAACTATCATTAAATTTTGCAGGAGGAGATCAAGTTGTAGGTGTAGTTAGTGTTGGAAATTCAAATCAAACAAGACGTATACAAAATGTAGCCCCTGGTTTAATTTCATCTACATCAACAGATGCAATTAATGGTTCTCAACTTTATGCATTAGCAGAAAAGGTTGCTAATATTGAAATTACAGCAGGAGGAGCATCACCTGTATTAAGCTTTACTGGGGATAATATAAAAACAACATCAGATGCAATAGGTAAAGTAGATTTAGGAACACAAAAACTTGCAATAAATGGAACTGATGGAAAAATAAAAACAGAGGTTGCTAAAGATGGACAAAGTGTTACTATTAATTTAGATGATGCTATAACAAATACTATTGCTGCAAAAGCGGATAAATCAGAAATTAAAACTTATGTAGTTGAAAATGGTAAAAATACTGTTGTTACAAAAGATGAATCAACTTCAGGAACAGTTAAATTTACTGTAGATGCAGAAAAAACAGTTGTAGTTGCAGGAACTGGTTTAAAAATGGTTTCAGAAGTTGCTGCTACTAAGGATAATAATTATGTCAACACATATACTTTAGGTTTAGCTGATGAAGTAGTTAATAAAATTGATGGAAAAGCAGATAAAACAGATATAGCAAAAACAACTTTAACAGTAACAGATGGAAAAGTTGCAGATTTAGAAGATGCAAACAAAACAAAATTGGTTACAGCAGATACAGTTAAAGATGCAATAAATAATACAGGATTCTTTATTAATTCAGGTAAAACAGAAGGAGAGAATACAGGAGCTAATAAGACTTTAGTTAAAGCTGGAGAAGAAGTTAAATTAATAGCAGGAAAAAATGTTACTATAGCTCAAAGTGGTAAAGAGTTTACTTTCTCTGTAGATTTACCTGAAATATCAAAAATAGAAGTTAAAGCAGAGGAAAACTCAGCAATAACTGTAACAAAAGATGCAAATAAAGATGTATATACTGTAGGAGTTAATGTTGACAATGATACTATAGTAATTCAAGATGGTAAATTAAAAGCAATAATTCCTTCTATAGAGCCAGGTACTATAACAGATGAGGTTGTAGAAGGGAATAAGCTTGCAAAAACAGATGAGCCTAATAAATATGCAACTGCAGGAACTGTAGTGAATGCTATAAATACTTTAGGTAATAATACTATAAAACTTGCTGGAAATAGTGGAGAAACAAATACTCAGAATTTAAATAAAGATGGTGGAATTAAGTTTGCTATTGAAGGAAATGGTTTAGTTAAAACAGAAGCAAAAGAAGATAAAGTTATTATAGATTTATCTGACGAAGCAAAAGAAAAATTAAATAAAATTGAAAATGTTGAAAAATCAACAACTTCGGCAATTTCTGGAGTAGCAAGTGCAGTAGCTATGGCTAACTTACCACAAGTAAGCAATATAGCAGGACATAGACATAATATTGCAGGATCATATGGATACTATAACGGAGAACATGCATTTGCATTAGGATTATCAGGATTAAATGAAACAGGAAACTTAGTATATAAGGCAAGTGGATCACTTAATACTAAAGGTCATGTTGCACTTGGAGCAGGACTTGGATATCAATTTGACAAATTAGAATCAAGAAGAAAAGATATGTTAACATTACAAAGAAATGGAAATATAAACTTACTTGATGAAAAGGTTTATGAATTAGATCAAGAAGTTACAAGCTTAAAAAATAATGTTAAAAATTTAGAAGGTGCAAATAAAGTATTAAATGAAAAATTACAGGAATTAGAAAAAATTGTAAATAAATTAATGAATAAATAATTTAACGCTATTTATTATGGATACTTTCCTTAAAAGGAGGTATCCATTTTTATTTAAAATAAATTTTAAGAAAAGTATTAAAGAGTAAAGAAAATTTATTAAATATAAAAATAACAAGTTAATATAGTTGACAAAAGTAAAAGTTTAAAGGTATAATTAAAATTAATTGAAACAAATAAATAGGAGGTAAAATGAATAATTTAAATAAAGTTGTAAGAATTTTAAAATCAAATTTAAAAAATAAATTAAGTATCACAAAACAAACTATAATACTATTTTTAATGATGGGTATGTTAGGAATCTCAGAAGTAATTTCAGATAATAACAAAGATAGTTTACACATAGGTACAGTTGCAAATAATGGAAGAAATAATATACTGGTAGGAGATGTAGCAACACCTGGAAATTATAGTATAATATTTGCTACTAAAAATGGTGGTGGATGGCATGGAAATGGTAAGTATAAAATTGCATTTGGAGATGGTGTAAATGCTGATGGTGATGTAGAGTATGGAATAATATTTGGGAATGTTGCAGGACATGCTTTAAGTGGGAAATATAAGTTCATATTTGGAGAAGCAGCAGGATTTAGAAATAATGGAGAATATAATTTTGCATTTGGTAAAGCATCAGGAAGAGTAGTTAATGGAATCTATAATTTTGCTTTTGGAAATGAAGCTGGTCAAGATATAGCAGGAGGAAATAATATTTCCTTATTACAAGGTGCAGGATCTCAAACAAATGGTCATTTTAATATGGCTGTTGGATTCCAAGCAGGACAAATTACAAGAGGTAACTATAACTATGCTTTTGGTCCACAATCGGGGAAAAATACTACAGGAGATGAAAATATAGCAATAGGATCTCATGCAGGGAAAGATGTTTCTGGTAATGCTAACTATGCATTTGGACGTAGTGCAGGACAAAATGTATCTGGACTTGGAAATATAGCTTTTGGTGAAAATGCAGGTCAAAATGTAAAAGGGCTTCCTAATAATGAGATTTTAGGATACTCAAATGTAGCAATAGGAAAAGAGTCTGGAAGAAATGTAATATCGAATCAAAGTTTAGCTTTAGGTTATAGAACAGGTGGACATGTAGGATATGTTACTTGGGATAATGCATCTAATGATTTTACAGCTAACCCGAGAGAGTATGTTAGAAATAGTGAAACTAATCCAAATGGGAATATTAAATCTGGTGCAGAGCATAATACAGCAGTTGGAGCAAATTCTGGGAACTATATAGCAGGTCAAGATAATGTTGCTTTAGGAGAAGGTGCAGGAAACTATATAGATGGTCCAGAAGAAGGAGGAGCTGGAAATGTTGGTATAGGTAGAAAAGCGGGGAATAGAATTTATGGAAATGATAATATAGCTTTAGGAGCGAGTTCATCTAATAGAATTAAAGGATCAAATAATATAGGAATAGGAACTTCAAGTTCAAATCAAGAAAGTTATTTAATTGAAAAGGAAAATACTATTTCTATGGGGACTTCTGCAGATTCTATAGCAAATAATGCTATATCAATAGGAACTAATGCAAAAACATTTAAAATAGATTCAATTACTATAGGTAAAGATTCACAAAATAGTGGAGAAAAAAGTATAATAGTAGGTTCAGAAAATACGATTACATCGGATAAATCAGGAATTTTTGGCTATAAAAATTATGTTTCATATAATCCAAACATACATGTAATAGGAAATAATAATGGAGATTTTAATAACCAAATATCTGCACAAAATGGAGGAATCTTTGGAAATAACAATAAGTTACCAAATACAGCTATTAATAGCCGTATTATAGGAAATAATAACGAGATTACAATAAATGATGGATTTATTGTAGGAAATGAATCAAAAATAAGTGGTAGTCATACAGTTGCTTTTGGTAATAATATTAATGCAAAAGAAAGCCAAAGTGTTTATTTAGGATTTAATTCAGATTTCAATTCAGATTCAACAAAAAGTGCAGGAAATACTACATACAGTAGCTATAATTTAACTGATAAAAATGGAGTAGTTAAGAAAACTTTTGATTTTGCAGCTCCAGTTCCTGTGGGAATTACAACTATAGGTTCAATAAAAAGTGAAAGAAGATTACAAAATGTAGCCGCAGGGTTAATAGGACCAAATTCAACTGATGCAATTAATGGATCGCAGCTTTATGCTTTAGCAGATTATGTAGCTAATTTAGAAAATCAAGTTAATAATACAAGTCCAGTTAAGGTTGTTGATGGTAAAAACACATCAGTAACTACAGGAGATGATAAAGGGACAACAACTTATTCAGTTAATGTTAGTGGAGATTTAACTGAAATTACATCTATTTCAAATGAAGGAACTAAAATATCTTTAGAAGATGAAAATAAAGTGAATGTAAACGGGGCAACAATTACCAATGTATCGGCAGGAAAAGCTGATACAGATGCAGTAAATGTATCTCAATTAAATGAGTTAAAAACACAAATAAATAACAACAAAACTACAATAAATAATATAGAAAATAAAATTTCTAAAACAGAACTTACAGTAGATAATGGTAAAGTTGTTAATTTAGATGATGAAAATAAAGATAAATTAGTTTCAGCAAATACAGTTAAAGATGCAATAAATAATACTGGTTTCTTTATTAATTCAGATAGAACATTTGGTGAAAATATAGGAAGCAAGAAGACTCTAGTAAAAGCTGGAGAAGAAGTTAAATTAATTGCAGGTAGAAATGTTACTATAAATCAAAGTGGGAAAAATTTTGAAATATCAATAGATAGACATTTAGCAACAGAATTTAATATAATTGGTGAAGATGGAATAATAGCCGAAACTTCAACTGAAAATGGGAGAGATATTATTATTGTAAAATCAGATAAATCAGACATTATTTCAAAAAAGGGAGGAGAAGCTAAAACTACAAAAGAGGATGGATTAGTTGACGCTAAAACTGTAGTTAATGCTATCAATGCTTTAGGAAATAACACTATTAGTCTTTCAGGAAATACTGGAAATACAGATTCACAAAATTTAAATAAAGAAAATGGAATTACTTTTGGAATTAAAGGAAAAGGTTTAGTAACAACAGAAGCAAATGGAAATGAAATATTAATAGATTTAACTGATGAAACAAAAGAAAAGATTAATAATATAGAAAAAGGAGCTAAATCAGCTTCAACTGCAGCTAATGCAGGAGTAGCAAGTGCAGTAGCAATGGCAAACTTACCACAAGTAAGTAACATAGCAGGACATAGACATAATATTGCAGGAGCATATGGATACTATAACGGAGAACATGCATTTGCATTAGGATTATCAGGATTAAATGAAACAGGAAACTTAGTATATAAGGCAAGTGGATCATTAAATACTAAAGGACATGTAGCATTAGGAGCAGGACTTGGATATCAATTTGACAAATTAGAATCAAGAAGAAAAGATATGTTAACATTACAAAGAAATGGAAATATTAATTTACTTGATGAAAAGGTTTATGAATTAGATAAAGAAGTTAATGATTTAAAAACAAGTGTTAAGTATTTAGAAATGTCAAATAAGGAATTAAAAGAAGAAAATTTAAAATTAAATAATAGATTAGAAGAACTAGAAAATATAGTTAGAAAATCATTTAAATAAATTATAGTGGAGTAGATTTAAAAGTTTACTCCATTTTATTTTCAAAATAAAAAATTAATAAAGAAAAATATTGACAAATGTGTAAAAGAAATAATAAAATATATTAGAAAACAAAAAGAAAGGAGATGTATGATAAATAGTAACTAAGTCATACAAATATAAATGAAAATATCAAATAATTTAGAAAAAGTGATGAAGTCATATTTAAAAAGAAAAATAACTTTTAAGAAAGAAACAGTTATATTATTTTTAATGTTAGGTACATTTGCATTTTCTGGATATAATAATGCTGCATTAAATTCAGGAATGAATCCAGATGTTATTCCAGGAAGTTGGATATTAACAAATGCAAAAGAAGAAACGGCTAAAACCATAGGTGGAGATTCAAATATTGTATTAGGAAAAGAAGTTGGGGGTAATATTACTGGAAGGATGAACTTTATTTATGGTAATGATAAAGCAGGAGAAGGTACTACAGGAATAAATAATATAATAATGGGTTCAGAAGCTGGTAAGAATACATCTGGACATAATAACGTTGCACTAGGAATTGGAGCTGGACAAAATGTATCAGGAATTAATAACTTTGCTGCAGGTCCATCAGGTGCTGGAAAAGGAGTTACAGGATACTATAACATAGCATTAGGGACAGATAGTGGACAAAATGTAGGATATGCAGGAAGTGTTGCAGGCTTAGAATCTTCTAATGGAAATACTGGTATGGGTAGAAATAACATAGCCATAGGTAAAAATGCAGGAAATGGAGTGCAAGGAAATGAAAATATTGCCATTGGTTCAAATGTTGGAGAAAATGTTGGTTCTAAGGCAACTAGTAATTCTGTAGGTATATATAACGTTGCTATAGGAAAAGAAACTGGGAACAATGTACAAGGAACTTCAAATGTTTCATTAGGAAAGGGTTCAGGAAACAATGTTGAAGGTTCATATAATTTTATTGCAGGACTTAATGCAGGAAATGGCACTAAAGGTTCTCATAATATAATAATGGGGAACAAAGCTGGAGAATTAGGTACAGTAGAAGTTAGTGAAACTATTTCAATAGGTACTGAAACTAAGGCAACAAAAAATAATGTAACAGCAATAGGGTATAAAGCTCAAGCTTTAGAAGAAAAAACCATAGCATTAGGTGGTAATTCTATTGCAGATGTTGCAAATAGTATTGCATTAGGTGATAATAGTAAAACAGAAGGAACTTCAAGCAATAGAACAAAAGGAACAGATACGAGTTATACAAAAGATGTAGTGGAAAATAAATTAAATTTATCTTTTGCTGGAGGAGATCAAATAATAGGAGTTTTAAGTGTTGGAAATGAAAATGAAACAAGACGTATACAAAATGTTGCACCTGGTTTAATTTCAGAAAACTCAACAGATGCTGTTAATGGTTCACAACTTTATGCTTTAGCAAAGGAAGTAGCTAACTTAAGTAATACAAGTGGAGTTGCAAATAATAATATAAAATTAGGTGGAGATACTGGAGAAACTGAAGCTCAAAATCTTGACAAAGAAAATGGAATAAAATTTGATATTAAAGGTGTCACAAAAGATGGAGTTACGTATATAGTCACTAAAGCAATGGGAGATAGAGTAGAAATTGATTTATCTGAGGAGACAAAAAATAAATTAAATATTCAAAATTATTTTCATGTTAATACAGGAGATCCTAACCAACCATTAGGATCAGATTCAAATTTAGGAACAATAGATTCTATAGGTGCAGCAAAAGGGAAGCATTCTCTTTCAGCTGGATATAGAGCATCATCTTTTGGAATAAATTCAGTCGCAGTCGGTACAGAAGCAGCATCAAATGGACAATATGGTGTAGCGATAGGACACTATTCACTAGTTGGTGAAAATTCAAGCAGCTCTATTTCAATAGGTAGTGGATCAGTTTCTGATGAAGGTGGGTCAATAGCTATAGGTAAAGAAGCTAAAGCGATGTTTGACAATGCAATTTCAATGGGGTCTAATGCGGAATCTAAAGCTATAAATTCTATATCAATAGGTTCAAATTCAGTAGCAGAAACAGAAGAATCTATAGCATTAGGTCCAGATGCAAAAGCAATAGGATTAAAGGCAGTTTCTTTAGGAGATAAAGCCATAGCAGATATAGACTTGTCAGTAGCTTTAGGTTCAAATTCTAAAACAACAGAAGCAGTAGCTGTAAATGATGCTACAGTTGGTGGATTAACTTATTCTGGATTTGCAGGTAATGAACCATCTTCAGTAGTTTCAGTGGGGAATAAAGAAGAAGGACAATATCGTCAGATTCAATATGTAGCAGCGGGGCAAATAAATAAAGATTCTACAGATGCAATAAATGGTTCACAGCTTTATGCAACAAATCTTGCATTAAGTAATTTAACAAAATCTGTTAAAGATATTTTAGGAGGAAATGCTAAAATAACTGAAACAGGAGATAATATAGGGAATATAACTATTACAAATATAGGAAATACAGGTAAAGATAATATACATGATGCAATTATTGCTTCAAAAACAGAAGTGAGATCAGGAGATGGTTCTCCAATTAAAGTTGAAAAAACTATAGATGATGTTGATAGCCACCCAATTTATACTTTGGATTTAGATGAAAAAACTAAGGAAAAATTAGAGAAATTAGAAAAATTAAGTTTTGATTCAAGTTCTGGTGTAGCAAATGCAGTAGCAATGGCAAACTTACCACAAGTAAGTAACATAGCAGGACATAGACATAATATTGCAGGAGCATATGGATACTATAACGGAGAACATGCATTTGCATTAGGATTATCAGGATTAAATGAAACAGGAAACTTAGTATATAAGGCAAGTGGATCATTAAATACTAAAGGACATGTTGCACTTGGAGCAGGACTTGGATATCAATTTGACAAATTAGAATCAAGAAAAAAAGATATGTTAACATTACAAAGAAATGGAAATATTAACTTACTTGATGAAAAAGTTTATGAGCATGAAATTGAAATAGAGAGCTTAGAAAAATTAAATAAAGAATTACTTGAAAAAGTAGAAAAATTAGAAAAAATGATTCAAAAACTAGAAAAATAATACGAGGAGAAAAATGAAAAAAAATAATATAAAAAATAAAATTATAAATCCTATGTTAATTGTTTTTGCTATGGGAGTCATTGGATTTATATCTGAAAATTCATATGCTGGTTCAAATAATTATGCTATGCCAACATGGATATCACGTAATAATATACCTGGAAATTGGGTTATTACTAATACAGAGCCAGAAATTGCTTATTCTATAAGAGGAGATAACCATATATCATTTGGTAGATGGTCTGGTAATAATATATCGGGTAATAATAATTTTATTGCAGGACAAAATGGAGCAGGTAGAAATACTTCAGGAAATAGTAATATTATAATGGGGCAAGAAGCAGGAGTAGATACTACAGGAAATAGTAATATTGCATTAGGAGATAGAGCAGGAAAAGAAGTTTCAGGGAATAATAACTTTTCTGGAGGTCCATTTGGTTCAGGAAATAGAGTTACAGGAAACAATAATATAGCTTTAGGAAATCAATCAGGTATAGCAGTTGGATATAAGGGTAATGATCCTGAATTATTAGATAAAATGGGAAACTATAACGTTGGAATAGGAAGATTAGCAGGAAATGATGTACAGGGTAGCGAAAACTATTCAATAGGTGCAAGGGTTGGAAGTAATGTAAACTCTACTGGTAATGTAGCAATAGGAGTTGAAAGTGGAAACAATGTACAAGGAAATGACAATATTTCATTAGGTGGTAATAATGGAAATAATGTTTCAGGTTCAAACAACTTTGTATCTGGAGGAGGTTCTGGACATAACATTAAGGGTTCTAATAATATAGTATTAGGTCATGATGCAGGTAATATAAATCAATTAACAGCTAATGATACAGTTTCTATAGGTAGATCAACAAAAGCTGAAAAAGATAATGTTACAACTTTAGGATATGGAGCAAAAGCAAAAGAAGATAAAACATTAGCTTTAGGAAATTCTACAGCAGATGTAATAAATAGTGTCTCTATAGGAGATGGTAGTAAAACAAATTCTTCAATAAGTAATAGAACAAAAGGAAACGACAATAGCTATACAACTGATACTATAGATGATAAAAGCTACACTTTTGCTGGAGGAGATCAAGTAATAGGAGTAGTAAGTATAGGAAATGAAAATGAAACAAGACGTATACAAAATGTTGCACCTGGATTAATTTCAAAAAACTCAACAGATGCAATTAATGGTTCACAACTATATTCTTTAGCAGAAAAAGTTGCTAACTATAATTCCACAGGAGGTGTAGGAGACAATACAGTTAAAATTGGTGGGGATAATAAAACATTAACTAATTCTCAAAAATTAAGTAAAACAGGTGGAATTAAATTTGACATTGTTAAGTCAGAAAATAATTCATATATAGTTACAAAAGCAAGTAATAATAGAGTAGAAATAGATTTAACAGAAGAAGCAAAAGATAAAATAGAAAAAAACACATATTTTCATGTTAATACTGGAGATGCAGATCAAGAGGAAGGAGATTCTGTAACTAATTATGGAAGTTCTAGCTCTAAGGCTGGAGCATTAGCGAATCATTCTTTAACAGCAGGAATAGAAGTGGTATCTAATTCAGAAAATGGTGTTGCAATAGGTAGGGACATAACATCTTTTGGTAGAGAAACGATTGCTATTGGAGATCAAGTTATTGTAAAAAAAGATACAGTTTCTTCAATAGGTATAGGGAAACAAGCTGTTATAGATGGAAAAGAAAGTATTGCAATTGGAGTTATATCGAATTCACAAAAAGATTATGGAATTTCTTTAGGGAATTATTCTAGGGCAAATGAAGTTAGAACGATAGCCATAGGAAATGTTTCGCGTTCAGAATACGAAGGAACAGTCACTTTAGGAAAGTATTCTATTTCATATTCAGAAGGTTCGACTAATATTGGAGCTTTTACAATTAGTACAATTAATAAGTCTATATCTCTTGGAGCTGAAAGTATGGCTGTTGAAGCAGTTTCCGTAAATGAAGCTAGTATAGGTTCACTAACTTATGGAGGTTTTGCAGGTAATACTCCTTACTCATCATTTGCTATTGGATCTATACAAAATACACGTCAAATGCAAAATGTAGCTGCAGGACAAATTAATAAAAAAAGTACAGATGCAATAAATGGATCTCAGCTTTATGCAACGAATAATGCTTTAGGTAATTTAACAAATGCAACTAAAACATTTTTAGGAGGAAACTCAATATTTGAAAAAGATGGGGATAATATAGCTAAATTTAATATGGATAATATAGGTGAAACAGATAAGGATAATATAAATGATGCTATTTCAGCTTCAATTACAGAAGTAAGAGTTGCTGAAGGATCGTTAATGCATATTGATAAAACAATAGCAGATGATGGGCATCATATTTATACAGTGGATTTTAATTCAAAAATTAGAGAGAATATAAAAAAATTAGAAGATGCAGGACAAAATATAAATGCAGGAGTAGCAAGTGCAGTAGCAATGGCAAACTTACCACAAGTAAGTAACATAGCAGGACATAGACATAATATTGCAGGAGCATATGGATACTATAACGGAGAACATGCATTTGCACTGGGATTATCAGGATTAAATGAAACAGGAAACTTAGTATATAAGGCAAGTGGATCACTTAATACTAAAGGTCATGTTGCACTTGGAGCAGGACTTGGATATCAATTTGATAAATTAGAATCAAGAAGAAAAGATATGTTAACATTACAAAGAAATGGAAATATTAATTTACTTGATGAAAAAGTTTATCAACAAAATATTAGGTTGACAAATTTAAGAAATTCAAGTTTAGCACTGTTAGATAAATTAAACTTTTTAGAAAATAAAATTGAAAAATTAATGAAATAAATTAGGGGCATTAGCCCCTAAAATATTTTAAATAAAGTAATATAAAAATATGTATTGTCGAAAAAAAATATACAAATATAAATTTTTTCTTTTTAATTTTATGTCTAAAAAAAATCATAGAAATTATTGCTCCAAATGGTCCTAATAAAGAGATTCTTAAAAGCATTTTTTCAGATATTCTACTCATATTTTTTATAGCCAAAAATTTATCGATTCCAAAAATAATAAATGAAAATACATTAAATAATATAATAATATTTATATTATTTATAAGTTTCAAAAAATTCATGTTCAGCTATTCTATAAACTTCACTATTATCAAGAGGAGTAACTAAAAAGTCATTTAATTTAACTATCATATTTTCTCCCCACGCAGCAGTTATAAAAAAAGTTTTTGTCTTATCTTCAATATTAAGCAATGTTAAAATATTTTCATCTACCTTTATAGCTTTTACTTTACCTATTGGCATATAAATAGACCAAAATTCATCAAAATTTTCAATAAATTTATACCTTTTATTAAATTTTTCTTCGCTCATTATATACATTTCTTTAGCATCTGTAAGATTTTTTACAACAACATTATTTTTTTTCGCTATATTTTTTGTTTCTATACCATCTTTAGTTATAGTGAGAATTTCTTCACCTTCTATAGCCTTTCTTGCATGAACTTTTTTATACTTTTCATACACTTTAATATTTTCAAAATTTAAATGAGATAATAGAAATTCTTGATTTAAAATTTTATCACTATTTGTAAATGATAATATACTTAGAAATAAAAAAATAAATATTTTTTTCATGAATTCTCCTTTCAATATAATATATATAATTTTACCAAAAATGAAAGATATAATCAAATTAATATATATCTAACTACTATTTTTTTTAAGGTTTTCGTGTTAAAATATATTAAAAATATGAGGAAGAAGGTTTAATATGAAAGTATATTTAGATAATGCAGCGACAACAGGTATTTTGGATGAATTTAAAGAAGAATTATTAAATGTATTTGTAACAAATTTTGCAAATGCCTCTTCTATACATGCCCTAGGTAAAAAATCTAGATATATACTTGAAAAATCAAGAGAAATAGTAGCAAATAGCCTTAATGTATTACCTAAAGATATATTTTTTACTTCAGGAGCTACAGAGTCAAATAATATGATAATAAAAGGAGTTGCATTAAGTAAAGGAAGTGGACACATTATTACATCAAGTATAGAACATCCAAGTGTTTTAAATGTATGTAAATATCTAGAAGAAAAAGGATATGAAATAACTTACCTAAGACCAGATAAATATGGCAGAATAAGTAAAGAAGATGTAATATCAAATATTAAAGAAAGCACCATCCTTATTACTATAATGGCAGTAAATAATGAAACAGGAGTAAAAATGCCTATAGAAGATATTGGAAATGCAATAAAAGAAACAAATATCTTTTTTCATAGTGATATGACTCAATTAATATTAAAAGAAAAAATAGATTTATCTAGTTTTAACATAGATGGAATTTCTGCATCTTTCCATAAATTACATGGTTTAAAAGGAGCGGGAATAGCATATATTAAATCAAAATATCAGATAGAAAAAATATTACATGGTGGACATCAAGAAAAAAACAGAAGATCTGGAACAGAAAATCTTCAATCAATAATATATTCATCTAAAGTTTATGAATACTTATACAATAACATAGATAAAAATCTTGAATATATTAAAGAACTTAGAAAGTATTTAGGAGATAAATTAGAAAAATTAGAAGGAAAAGTATTAGTAAATAATAATAAATATACTATAAATCATATAATAAATATACAAATAATAGGAAAAGATATAGACTATCTTTTACCACTATTTGATATGAACGGTATATACATATCAGGAGGATCTGCTTGCCAAAGTGGTGCTATGAATCCATCGACTGTATTAATGGAACAAGGACTAAGTGAAGAAGAAGCCAAAGCTTCAGTAAGACTTAGTTTATCTATACAAAACACTAAAGAAGAAATAGACTATTTTATAGATGTTTTAAAAAAAATATTGTAAAAGAGGTGATGACATGTTAAGAAGAGTACATACAGATTACTCCTTATTAGAAGGTGTAGCTTCAATAGAAGAATATATTAATAAGGCTAAATTACTTAATGTTAAGGAATTAGCAATTACTGATTTTAGCATGTTTTCTGCACTCAAGTTCTATAATCTTTGTAAGAGAAATAATATTAAACCTATAATAGGTTTAGAAATATATATAAAAGGGGTAATAGATGAGGATAATTACTATACTCTTACATTACTTGCTAAAAATTCCCAAGGTGTTAAGGATATTTACCAATTATCAACAATAAGCTATGAAAGAAGTGAATATGGCAATAATTACATACTACTAACTGACTTATTAGAACATAGTTCAAACATATATATATTAACAGGTGGTATAAAGTCAGAATTAGTTTCTTACATTCTTAAAAATGACTATAATAGAAGTAAAATGTTATTAGAAAAACTAAAAGAAGAAATGGATATAATATTAGAAATACCAACTTTTTCTATGCATGAATTTCAAAAAATAATCTTTGATAGACTTGTAGAAGAATTAAAATTAAAAAAAATAGTAGTAAATGAAATATATTATCTAGAAAAAGAAGATAAAATACTACAAAAAATATTTGCTGCTATTAAGGAGAATAGGACTTTAAAAACAGTCCAAAATGATATTAAACAAGATGGTTTTCACTTTTTAGAAAACAATTTAGATGATGAAAATATCTTAGATATAGACATAGATATAGATGATGCAAATGTAGATTTTCCAACTATAGAAATACCTGATGGACTAACTGAAAGAGAATATATTGAAAGCATAATAGAGAACAATATTAAAACAAAATATACAAATATCACAGAAGAAATCAGAGATAGAATTAAATATGAGTTAAATGTAATAGATAAAATGGGATATATTAAGTACTTTTTAATAGTACAAGATTTCATAAAATATGCCAAAGAAAATGATATTTTTGTTGGACCTGGAAGGGGTTCAGCAGCTGGTTCTATAATATCTTACCTATTAGGAATTACAGAGGTAGATCCTATAAAATATGGTTTGATATTTGAAAGATTTTTAAATCCAGAAAGAATATCTATGCCAGATATAGATGTGGATATAGAACAAGAAAGAAGAATGGATTTAATAGAATATATTAAACATAGATATGGTAGTAGAAATGTAAGCCAAATTATTACATTTTCAACATTTAAACCAACACTTGCTTTAAAAGATTTAGCTAGGGTTTTTGAAATACCCGAAAAAAATATTAGAAAGTTACTAGATGAATCTAAAAATATGAATTTAGATGATTTAAAAGATGAAAGAGATATGGTTAAGACCCTAATATCCTTTGCAAAAAGAATAGAAGGTAAATTAAAAAATAGTTCAACACATGCAGCTGGGGTAATAATTACCAAAAATGATATGAGAGAAAATCTCCCTTTAATATATGAGCCGTATACTAAAGATTATCAAATACAATTTGAAGCTAATATATTAGAGGCTTTAGGTTATTTAAAAATGGATGTACTAGGGTTAAAAAATTTAAATGTAGTAAAAAATGTAGTTAAAAGAATAGGTGAGGATATAGATATATATAATCTTCCTGAATGTAAAGAAGCATTTGATTTATTAAATAATGGTAACAATACAGGTATATTTCAATGTGAATCAGACGGTATAACTAAACTTGCAATGAAACTAAAAATACATTCATTAGAAGATATAGCTTTGTTACTTGCACTATATAGACCAGGGCCTTTAGAAAGTGGATTAATACCTAGTTTAATAGAAGCTAAGAATAATAAAAATATAAAAATAAGGTATATGGATTCGAGTTTAGAAGAAATACTTGCACCTACCTATGGAGTATTAGTATATCAAGAACAAATTATGCAAATTGCCCAAAAAATTGCGGGCTATTCATTAGCTAAAGCTGATGAATTAAGAAAGGCTATAGGTAAAAAGAATGTAGAACTACTTAAAAAAAATAGGGAAGACTTTATTAAAAATGCAAATATTTCTAAAAATAAGGCAGAAGAAATATATGATTTAATAGATAAGTTTGGAAACTATGGATTTAATAAAGCACATGCTATTAGTTATGCAAACATTACCTATCAAACAGCATATTTAAAGGCAAAATATCCTAAAGAATTTTTTGCTAGTCTATTAACAACTGAATTAAAGGTTGAAAGTAAATTATTACGTAGTTATTCAGAAATGTTAAAGATGAATATGGAAATGTATCCACCTAGTATAAATAAATCTACAGTAGGTTTCTTACCTGTAGAAAATGGTATTAGAATACCTTTAAGTGCTCTTAAAGAAATGTCTGAAAAAACAGCAACGGATATAGTTGCTGAAAGAGAAAAAAATGGGGACTTTAAAGATATATTTGACTTTATACAAAGATGTAGATTTTTAAATAAGAGCAATTTAGAAGGTTTAATTTACTCTGGTGTATTTGATGAATTTAATCTAAAAAGAAAAGAATTAATAGCTAATTTACCTGAAATAATAAAATGGGTAGATAAAAAAATAAAGGCGGAAACAGACATCTATTCAACCCTATTTTTAAATGTTAATTTAGAAATTGAAGAATATAAATGGATAAAAACAGATGAATATAGTATAGAGGAAATAATAAAACTTGAAAAAGAATTTGTGAAATTAAGTTTGAAAACAGCACAAATACTAAAAAATGAAAATATATTTAATATATTCAAATCTAAATCATATACTATAGGGTATATAGAAAGTGAAACATCTAGAGTTACTAAAAAGAATGAACTGATGAATACAGCCAGTATATTTACTTTAGATGGTAACAAAGATTATCTAATATTCCCTAAAGAGTATATGAAATTTTCAAGACTTATAAAAAAAGGCAATATTATTTGCTTTAAAAAAACACATTTAGAAAAAGATAGATATAATATTATAGACTGTTTTGCTATTGATGAATTTTCGAGATATAATATTAGTGTAATGATAGATGAAGATTTTGAGTTTAAAGAAGAATTTAAACAATACATATTAGAAAATAGAGGAGATCAAGATATTAATATATATTTTGAAAACAAAAAGACTGTAAGGCATATAAATTTAAATAGAGAATTTATTGAAAAGATGATAAGCCTTCTAGGTAAGAATAAGGTTAAATTACAAATAAAAACTTGAATTAAACATACTCAATTGATATAATAAGATATAAGAAAAAATAGGAGGAATATTATGAATAATTTTGGTAGAATAGAAATATCTCCGAATGTAATTACGGATATAGTTTTAGAAAGTGTTTCAGAAGTTGATGGGGTAGTTGGAATCTCAGATAAAACAAGCAAAGTTGAAGGAATAAATAT
The DNA here is from genome assembly GCF_001559775.1 of Streptobacillus felis. Lineage (NCBI taxonomy): Bacteria > Fusobacteriati > Fusobacteriota > Fusobacteriia > Fusobacteriales > Leptotrichiaceae > Streptobacillus > Streptobacillus felis. The sequence continues at coordinate 19,361 of NZ_LOHX01000289.1, forward strand.
ACTTAAAAACTTAACTAAATTGGGGAATGTAAAATTTGTTGATGTAGAACTTGGAGAAACAGAATGTGTTATAGATCTAGGTATAGTTGTTGAATTTGGTAAAAATATAGTTCAAGTTGTAGCAAACTTCCAAGAAGTAGTTAAAAAAAATGTGGAAAAATTGACTAATATAAAAGTAAATGAAGTAAACGTAAAAGTAACTAATATAGTTAAAACAGTAAAAGAGGAGGAAGGCAATGTTTAGATTTTTAGTAGGATTAATTAAAGCAATTTTCTTTGCAGCATTAATATTATCAGGATATGTTGCTATTTCAGATACTTTCTTTTATACAAATTACTTTGAGTTAGTAACTCCGTATTTAGGATATTTAAAATTTGTAGGATTTATAGCCATAGGTTATTTAGCTATATTATTCTTATCATATGTAGAAAAACTATTTAAAAAACCAAAAGTAGTTAAATCACAAGGAAAATCAGGGAAAGTAGAAGTTGATTTAAATACTATTAATGAAATATCAAAAGTTTTCTTAGAACAAAAACCTTTAATAAAATCAGCTAAAGTTGCATCTCATTCATATTTTTCAAAAATATTGATAAATGCAAGTGTTGAAACATATAATATAGAAAATTTAAATGATAGATTAGCAACATTACAAAATGAATTAAAAGAATATGTTGTACTTATGACAGGTGTTGTAGTTAAAGATGTAAGCTTAAAAATAGTAAAAATTAATCAAGAAAAAATATTTGATACAGTTACAGTAGAAGATGTAACATTAAATAAATTAAGTGATGATGAAATAGTTGAAACTACACCTGAATTTTAGGAACGGAGAAGAAAATGACTCAAAGAGAAGTAAGAGATGAAATATTTAAAATACTATTTGAACATGAAGTTGTTGGTAGTAATATCTCAGATAGAAAATTAGAAGTTCTTGAAACTTTAAAAATGAGTAAAGCGAAAAAAGAATTTTTTGAAAACTACTTAGATAATTTTATGTTAAATGAAGAAGAAATAGTTAAAAAAATAAGTGAAAGAGTTAAAGGATGGACTTTTTCAAGACTTGCAACTCCAGAAAAAGTAATATTAAAAATGTCTTTTTATGAAATATTAGTAGAAAAAATAGGACATGAAATAGTTATTAATGAAGCAGTAGAACTTGCTAAAACTTATGGAGATGAAAATACTAAAGGTTTCATAAATGGAATATTAGGAGATTTAATTAGAAATATAGAAAATTAATAAAAACTGCACCTAGGTGCAGTTTTAACTTAAAGGAGTATTAATGAAAGTTATTGTTGTAGGTAATGGTAATGTTGGAAATTCGTTAATAGAACAGCTACAATCTGAAGGACATGATATTACAGTAATAGATAAGAAGATATCAAATCTAGAAGATTTAAATAATAAGTCTGATGTTTTATGTATTAATGGAGATGGGATTAATGAAGCTGTATTAACTGAAGCTGGAGTAAAGGATTCTGATTTACTTATTGCAGTTACATCTAGTGATGAATTAAACATAGTTTGTTGTATGTTGTCTAAAAGGCTAGGAGTTAAAAATGTTGTTGCAAGAATAAGAGGAAAAGAATATGCAAAACAAAGAGACTTTATTAAAAGAAATCTTAATATAGATTATGCTATAAATCCAGAACTTAGAACTGCAAATGAAATAGCTAATCAATTTAAGTTTATAGGTAATTTTAAAATAGATACCTTATCTAAAGGATTGGTAGATGTACTATCTTTTAGAATAGAAGAAGGTAATAAATTAATAGATTTAAAACTTTCTGAGATATATAAGAACTATTCTATAAAGATGTTAGTATGCGCAGTAGAGAGAGAAAATGAAGTATTTGTACCTAGTGGAGATTTTAAACTTGAAAAAGGTGATATGTTACACTTAATATCAAGTAATAAAGAAATACCTAAAATTGTAGGAATAATAGACAGTTCAGAACAAATTACTAGCAATGTAGTTATTGTTGGTGGAGGTAAGATATCATATTACTTATGTAATGAATTAATAAAAATGGGATTAGATATTAAGGTTATAGATTCAGATATACATGTATGTGAGGAATTAGCAGAACTTTTACCTCAGGTTACAATAATTTGTGGAGATGCTACAAATCAAACATTACTTGAAGAAGAAGGAATATTAAATACTGATGCCTTTGTTTCATTAACAGGTAATGATGAAATAAATATTATACTTTCACTTTATGCTAAAACACAAAATATTAATAAGGTAATTACTAAGGTGAATCAACCTACGTATTTACAGTTAGTTAAAAAAATTGGTTTAGATAATGTATTTACACCTAGAGATGTAATTACAGGTAGTATATTAAAATATGTAAGATCTATAAAAAATAAAGGACAAATTTCTGCAGATTCTGTTCATAGAATAGTTTCAAATAAGGTAGAGGCCTTAGAATTTAAAATAAATGAAACATTTAACTACACTGATATACCTTTAAAAGACTTAAAACTTGAAAAAGGTATAATAATAGCTGGGGTAGTTAGAGATGGTCAGTTCATAATAGCTGATGGAAATCTTTCATTAAAGCATTTTGATACTATAATAGTCATAGCAATTAAAAAGAGAATAACTAATCTAAATGATATTTTAGGTGGTAATTAATGAATAAAAAATTTATGATAAATATAATATCAAAAATAGTAATGATAGAAGGAATATTACTGATATTACCAGCGTTAGTTGGTTTTTACTATAAAGAAAAAGATGCCTTTTTATTCTTAGCTCTTTCTATAATAGTAACTCTAGTTACCTTCCTTTTGTCTAAAATAAAGCCTGAGCATCATAAATTCTATACAAAGGAAAGTCTATTAATAATTTCATTTATTTGGATACTTTGGTCACTAATAGGAGCAATACCCCTTTATGTATTGTCATATACACCTAAGTATATAGATGCTTTTTTTGAGATTGTTTCAGGATTCACTACAACTGGATCTACAATATTAACGGATATAGAAGTATTATCTAAATCTATGCTATTTTGGAGATCTTTTACTCACTGGATAGGAGGTATGGGAGTTCTAGTGTTCGTACTTGCAGTAATTCCTTTAACTGATGGAAGTGCTATGCATTTATTAAGAGCAGAAGTTCCAGGGCCTACTGTAGGAAAGTTAGTGCCTAAGGCTAAAAAAACAGCTATGATACTATATGGAATTTACTTTATGCTTACTTTAGTAGAGGTAATATTACTAATGCTAGGTAAGATGAGCCTATATGAAGCAATGCTTCATGCCTTCTCAACAGCTGGTACAGGTGGATTTTCAACAAGAAATGCATCTATTGCGGCCTTTAACAGTGCATATATAGAATATGTAATGTCGATATTTATGCTTTTATTTGGTATAAACTTTAATATATATTTCTACTTATTAATTAGAAACTTTACCTATGTATTTAAAAATGAAGAATTAAGATACTATATAGGAATAATAATATTTGCGGTAGCAACTATTACCTTCAATATTAAAAACAGTTTTGATACTATAGAACAAGCTTTTAGAGCAGCCCTATTCCAGGTTAGTGCAATAATAACTACTACAGGATTTGTTACACAGGATTTCAATTTATGGCCTAGCTATAGTAAGATATTATTAGTTCTATTAATGATAATGGGAGCTTGTGCAGGTTCTACAGGTGGAGGAATAAAAGTATCAAGAGTATTGATACTATTTAAAGAAATAAAGCTATCTATTAAAAAGCTAATTAATCCAAGAATAGTTAATCTTTTAAGTATAGATAATAAGAAAATAGAATTAGATGTAAGACATGGAACTTTAATATTCATAATACTTTATTGTTTAATATGCGTATTATCAATAATGCTAATATCTTTAAACAATTTTGATTTTGAAACTACAGTAACTGCTGTACTAACTACATTAGGTAATACAGGACCAGGACTTGGTGCAGTAGGACCAGTTGAAAATTTTGCAAAGTTTTCATCTTTTTCAAAAATTATACTAAGTATAAATATGTTAGTAGGAAGATTAGAAATATTGCCAGTAGTATTTTTATTCTCACCTAGTATTTGGAAGAGTGTTAGAAGTTCTAACAAATAGGCAGTAAATCATTTGATTTACTGTTTTTTTCCAAACAAAAAAACATTGACCAAATTATTTAATTTTTGTATAATAACAAAATAAGAAAGGAGAGTTTATGAAGAGTTTATCAAAAAAAGATTTTAGATATATAAGTATAATGATTTTTGGGCTGTATTTTGGAGCAGGAAATTTAATTTTTCCACCATTTTTAGGCAAGGAGGCAGGGACAAATTCAATAATAGCATTACTATTTTTCTCAATAACAGCAATAATTTTCCCTATCTTAGGAGTTATAGCCATTTCTAAATTTGGAGATATAAATAAGTTTTCTAATATGGTAGGACCATTATTTACATTAATATTTACAACATCTATATATTTAACTATAGGGCCTGGACTTGCCATACCAAGAAATGGGTCACTTTCATTTGAAATTGCAATACTACCATATATTTCGAATATAAATGACATAGTAATATATAGACTAATATATACCATAATATTTTTCTCTATAGTATATTATTTATCTATGAATCCTAAAAAAATAGTAACAACTTTAGGTAAAATACTTACGCCAACATTATTATTACTTATACTAATAATGTTTTTAGGAGTAGTATTTAAACCACTTAATCTTACATCTCCTATAGGAGATTATGCCACAGGTCCTTCTGTAAAGGGATTTCTTCAGGGATATAATACTATGGATGCTCTTGCAGGTTTAAACTTTGGTATTACTATAGCATTTTCAATAAAGAGCTTAGGTATAAAAGATGAAAAAAAAATTACCAAAATAACGACACAAACAGGTATAGTAGCAGGATTTATACTATTTATAGTTTATTCTATGCTTACATATATAGGTGCATCAACAGCAGGAATTTTTCCTGATACAAAAACAGGAGCAGATATATTAGTAAATGTAATAAAAATGAATTATGGAATAATTGGAACATTGATTTTAGGAGCTATTTTTTTTATAGCTTGTTTATCAGTTAGTGTTGGTTTAATAACATCTATAGGTCAGTATTTTCATCACACTTATCCTAAGATTTCATATAGAAAATGGGCAATACTATATATTTTAATATCATTTGCTTTAGCTAACTTTGGATTACAAACTATATTAAAAATATCTATACCAATACTTTTATCTATATATCCTGTTTCTTTAGTTTTAATATTACTTGGTCTATTTTCAAGTTACTTTGATAATTCAAGACTAGTATTTAAGATTACTATATATATAACAGCTATCTTTAGTATAGGGATGGTATTAAACGGATATGTTAACCATATATTAGACCCAATATTTTCTTACCTTCCTTTCTATAAAGTAGACTTAGGATGGATAGTTCCTACTTTAATTGCATTTTTACTAAGCTTACTTATTCATAAGGTTAAAAAAAATGGATAAAATTAAAAGTTTTCTTTTTTCTAAACAAGAAGAAAAATACAAAGAATTTACCAAAAAATTAAATCCTACATTAGATGAAGATAAAATAATTGGAGTAAGAGTACCTGAACTTAGAAAATATGCTAAGGAAATATATAAAGAAGACAGAGAATATGTAGAAGAATATTTAGAAAAACTTCCACATAAATATCTAGAGGAATATCAAATTCATATGTATTTACTTGATAATGAAAAGGATATTAATATCTTAATAGATAAAACAGAAAAAGTATTAAAATACATAGATAATTGGCCAATTTGTGATATAGGGATGGGGAAGATATCTAAAAAATATCCAGAAATAGTAGAAAAAAAGATATTTGATTGGTTAAAATCAGATCATACTTTCACTGTTAGATTTGCCATAGTAGTATTAATTACTAATTTCATCAAACAAAATTTTAAAATAGAGCATATAAAAAGACTATCTAAAATAAAAAGAGATGAATACTATATTAACATTGCTATAGCTTGGTACTTTGCAGAATGTTATTCTAAACATGAAGAAGAGGTGTTAATATGTTTAGAAAACAAAGAAATAGAGAATGTCTGGGTACATAACAAGACTATACAGAAAATAAGAGAAAGTTTAAAGGTAGAAAAAGGCAAAAAAGAATATTTAAAAACATTAAAAATTGGAGCTATAAAAAAATAGCTCCAAATTTAATTAAAAAGTATATCCAGCCTGTATACCAAAATTACCCTTACCATATCCAACATATGCTCCAATATTGTATCTTTCATTAACTTTAATTCCACCAGATACTAATCCAAGACCATCAAATACAGCATTTTTTTCACCGTTACTAGATACATCAGATCCCCCACCTATACCGGCTTCAGCTCCAACAAAACCTGATATTTTTTCAGTAATTTTAAAGTTTACATGAACTTCAGCACCTATTAAAGCTCTAACTTTTGCTCCAGAATAATACATTTTCTTGATTTGTGGTCCTGCAACTACAGTAAATTTAGGTCCAAAGGCCACATTAATATCATGTCTAATTTCACTTCTCCATTCAGGTAAAATTGCAACATTTAATGGTAATATAACTTCATCAGCCTTTCCAACACCAACTCCACCTTCAACTTTAACTCTAGGACCTTCTACATAGGCACCAAAAGATGAAACGCTTACTAATAATGATAATGTTAATAAAAATTTTTTCATAATATATATTCCTTTCTCTTTTTTATTATTATACCACAGCAAAGCTATTAAATCAAAAACACTTAATTGTTGTAAAAAAACGGTAAATAGTGTAAAATATGTGTATGAAAGAAATAGAAGAATATATAAAGTACTCAATACTATTCATATATTACAAGGAACTTTTTTCTGATAAACAGAAAAAGTACTTATCTGCATATTTAGAGGAGGATAATTCATTAACAGAAATAGCAGAAGCTTTTAATGTAAGTAGACAGGCAGTTTTCGATAACATTAAAAGAGGATGTAAACAGCTAGATAAATATGAAAGTTTACTTGGAGTTATGGAAAGAGAAGAGAATATAATAATTAATTTGAAATGGTTAAGAGATAATTTCTCAAAAGAAAATTTAGATAAAATGATTAGAGAATACGAAGAAGGTGTAAATTAATGTTTAAAGGCTTAAGTGATAAATTACAGGAAACTTTTAAAAAGTTATCTGGTCAAAGTAAGATTACAGAAAGTAATATTACTGAGGCATTAAGAGAAGTAAGACTTGCTTTACTTGAAGCAGATGTTAACTACACAGTAGTTAAGAACTTTGTTTCAAGAATTAAAGAAAAAGCACAAGGACAAGAAGTAATTAAAGGAGTAAATCCAAGACAACAATTTATAAAAATAATAAATGATGAATTAGTAGAAGTTTTAGGTGGTCAAAATACTGCCTTAAATAAAGCTCAGAGTAAACCAACTATAATTATGTTAGCAGGTTTACAAGGGGCAGGTAAAACTACCTTTGCAGGTAAATTATCAAAATTACTAAAAAAAGAAAAAGCAAAACCATTTTTAATAGGAGCTGACGTATATAGACCTGCAGCTAAAAAACAATTAATGGTACTTGCAAATCAAATAGGAGTTCCTTTCTATACTATAGAAGATAGTCAAAATGTATTAGAAATAGTTGAAAATGGATTATTAGAAGCAAAAAAAGAATCAGCAGACTATGTATTAATAGATACTGCAGGTAGATTACATATAGATGAAAATCTTATGAAGGAATTACAGGATGTTAAAGCTAAAGTAAATCCAACAGAAATACTATTAGTAGTAGATGGTATGACAGGACAAGATGCTGTAAATGTTGCAAAGACATTTAATGATAGTTTAGATATTACAGGAGTAGTTGTAACTAAACTTGATGGAGATACACGTGGAGGAGCTGCTCTTTCTATTAAAGAAATATCAGGTAAACCTATTAAATATATTTCTGAAGGTGAAAAACTTGATGATATATCAGTTTTCCATCCTGAAAGACTTGCAAGTAGAATACTTGGTATGGGAGATGTAGTTTCTTTGGTTGAAAAAGCTAAAGACGCTATAGATGAAAAAGAAGCACGTGAAATGGAAGCAAAATTTAGAAAAAATCAATTTGATTTTGAAGACTTCCTAAAACAATTCAAAATGATTAAAAGAATGGGATCATTAGGTGGAATACTAAAAATGTTACCAGGTATGGGTGCCATAGGTGAAATAGACTTAAATGGTGCAGAAAAAGAAATGAAAAAAGTAGAAGCAATAATATATTCTATGACACTAGAGGAAAGAAGAAATCCTAACTTATTAAAAGTTGGAAGTAGAAAAGTTAGAATTGCTAAAGGATCTGGTACTGATGTAACACAGGTTAATAAATTACTTAAGCAATTTGAACAAATGAAACAAATGATGAAAATGTTTAATTCTGGTAACATACCAGGATTTGGGCAAATAGGTAGAAAAAGATAATTTGCCAAATTATTTAGGAGGAGTTATATATGTTCTTACAGAAATCAGATAGATTGGCTTTAGTCGATTCTAAAGGAAATAAAGTAAGTCATAGTAAATTGGTTGATAATGTTAAATATTTTTCAAAATTTGTAGTAAAAGATACAAAAAATATACAAAATTTTAATATTATAATGATGGAAAATAGAAAGGAATGGGTATATACTTTCTATGCAATTTGGGATAAAAAGAATATCCCATTAGTAATAGATTCAGAATCTAGTATAGATGAAATAATATATTTCATCAAAGATTCGGATGCAACCAGTATCTATGTTTCTAATAAAAGCTATGGTAAGGCTAAAGAAGCAATAGATATTTTGAATAAAGAGATGACAATAGTAAATATTGATAGTGTAGTTATAGATGAAAATAAACTAAATGAGCTCTCTAGGGATGATAGTATTTTAAAACATCCAGAAGGAGAAGAATTAGCTATAATGCTATATACTTCTGGTACTACAGGAAATCCTAAAGGAGTAATGTTAACTTTTAATAATATAGAAGCTCAGATAGAATCTATAAAATCATTAATGATAACAGAAGAAAATGAACAGGTACTGTGTGGACTACCTTTTCATCATATACTTCCATTAATGACTACCAACTTATTATTCATGCATTATAGCAATCAATTTTCTATGGTATTTATAGACAAGCTTTCAAGTCAAGATATTTTAAAAGCGTTAAAAGAAAATGATGTAACTATATTATCTATGGTTCCAAGGGTATATAAGATGTTTTATAGCTCAATAAAAAGTAAGATAGATTCTAAAGTTACAACAAAACACCTATTTAAACTAGTTCAAAGAGCCAATAATATTAGGTTTTCAAGAAGAGTATTTAAGAAAATTCATGAATTATTCGGTGGTAAATTAACTAGGGTAATATCAGGTGGAGCTAAAACAGATAAAGAAATAGCAGATTTTTTCGATACTATAGGTATAGAATATTTTGAAGGCTATGGTTTAAGTGAAACTTCCCCGGTTATAGCATGTTCAACAACAAAACATGGGAAGAAAAATGGTACCGTAGGTAAAAAAGTAGATAATATAGAAGTTAAATTAGTAGATGAAGAACTTTGGGTAAAAGGGCCTATAGTTATGAAGGGATACTATAACAAACCTGAAGAAACTGCTAAAGTCATAACTGAGGATGGGTGGTTTAAAACAGGTGATTTAGCAGAAATAGATGAAGAAGGATACATAACTATTAAGGGTAGAAAAAACTCTATGATAGTTTTATCTAATGGGAAAAATATAGATCCTGAAAAACTTGAAGATAGATTATTAGAATATTCATATGAAATTATTAAAGAAGTAGGAATTTTTGCAAAAAATGACAAACTTGTAGCTTTAATAGTTATAGATAATAGAAAAGTAAAAGAAAAAAACATTACAAATATTAAATCATACATAGATGATGCAATATCTTTCTATAACGCTAAATCTCATGGTTATGAAAAGATATTGGAATATAAGATGACAGAAACGGAACTACCTAAAACACGTATAGGTAAGTTAAAAAGATTTATGTTAAAAGATATATATCTTGGACAAAATCAAAATGAAAAAAAGGAAAAAATAGAAGAACCAGATATGTTAGAATATAGGGTTCTTAAAGAATATATATATAATATGAAAAATGAATATCCAGAACCTGATATGAATTTAGAGATAGAGTTTGGTTTAGATTCATTAGATCAGGTAGAATTACTTTCTTTTATTGAAAGAAGTTTTGGAACAAAATTAACTGATGAGGAATTTAAAGAAAATATTAGTTTAATAAGTCTAGCTAAACTTGTTAAAAGTAAATCCGATAGTTTTGTAGAAACAAAGGATCAATGGAAAGATATAATAGAACACGCCCCTATCAAAAAACTTGACAGTGGTAAAGGTATTAGAATACTTAGACCTTTAGGATGGTTAATATTTAAGATATACTTTAGACTAAGTATTAAAGGTAAGGAAAATATATTAGATGAACCACAGATATTCATTGCTAATCATGCTAGTTTTATAGATGCTCTGGCACTAAATTTACTATTACCAAGAAAAGTAGCTAAAAAAACTTATTCTTTAGCTATAGATTGGTACTTTAAGAATAAATTGATGAAAAAATTTGCCAAAGAAACTAATGTAGTTTTATTAGATATTGATGGCAATATTAAAGAAAGTATTGAAGAAATTGCATCAATATTAAAACAAGGGAAGAATGTATTCATATTCCCAGAAGGTACAAGAACTAAAGATGGAACTTTATCATCATTTAAAAAAACTTTTGCTATAATCTCAAAAGAAATGAATGTAAAAGTAACTTGTTTAAAAATAGATGGAGCTTTTGAAGCTTATTCAAGATATGATAAATTTCCAAAACCTAAGAAAATAACAGTTAGTTATTTAGGTGTAGTTAATCCGGATAATTTAAGTTATGAGGAAATAGTTAGTAAATCAAGAGATATGTATAACTAGTTATATATATAGGGGGATTAAAATTTAAGAGGAAGAAAGGAAAAAGACAATGTTTTTAAATAAATCTGATAGACTTGCGATAGTAGATTTTGATGGTACAAAAATTAGTCATACACAATTAGTAAATACTATTAAATACTACTCGAAATATGTAGTTACTGAAAGGCCTCCAAAGACTTTTAGTGTAATAATGATGGAAAATAGAACAGAATGGTTCTATGCTTTTTATTCATTATGGGATAAACATTTAGTCCCTGTTACTGTTGACGCTATGTCAACTAAAGAAGAAGTAGAATACTTCTTAAATGACTCGGGTGCATCTTGTATGTATGTTTCTAAGAATACTTATGAAGTTGCAAAAGCAGCAGTAGATGCAACTGGGAGAGATATACAGATATTTAATGTTGATGATGTATCTATTGATAAAACTATTTTATCAGATATTGAAAGAGATGATAGAGTTCTTAATCATCCTGAAATGGACGAAGTAGCTATAATGCTATATACTTCAGGTACTACAGGAGCACCTAAAGGAGTAATGTTATCATTTGGAAACATTTATCATGAAATAAGAGCTATAAGAAGTTTAGATATTACATGGGATGATGAACAAACATTAGCGGTACTTCCATTCCATCATATATTACCACTTATGGCAACTAACCTTTACTATTTATATCATGAACATCAATATTCAGTTGTATTAGTAGAAAAGCTATCTAGCCAAAATATTTTAGCTGCACTTGCCAAGAATGATGTAACTATGTTATCTATGGTTCCAAGAGTATATAAATTATTCTATAAGTCTATTAAAGATACTATAGATTCAAAATGGATAACAAGAGCTATATATTCATTAGCTAAGAAATTAAATAATAAGAAATTTTCAAAATTTGTATTTAAGAAAGTACACGATAAATTTGGAGGAAAATTAAGAAGTTTAATTGCTGGAGGAGCTAAATCTGATGTTGAAATTATAGAATTTTTCAATGTATTAGGTTTTGATTATTGTGAAGGTTATGGTTTAACAGAAACATCACCAGTACTTGCTGGAGGAACTCCAAATCATGGATATAAGGTAGGGACAGTTGGACTACCAGTAGATAATGTTGAAGTTAAAGTAGTAGATGGAGAATTATGGGTTAAAGGGCCTATAGTTATGATGGGTTACTACAATAAACCTGAAAAAACAGCAGAAGTAATTACTGAAGATGGATGGTTCAAAACAGGAGATATGGTTGATGTTGATGACAATGGATACATTACTATAGTTGGACGTAAAAATGCCATGATAGTTTTATCTAATGGTAAAAATATAGATCCTGAAACATTAGAAATTAAATTTATGTCTTCAACTAACCCTATAATAAAAGAAGTTGGAATATTAGGTCATAATGATAAATTAGCAGCATTAATAGTAATAGATAGAAAAGAAGCTAAAAAATTAAATATTTCAAATATCAATGCACATATTAAAGATGCAGTTGAATTTTATAACGGCTCTGTTCATAATTATGAAAAAATATTAGATTACAAAGTTACAGAAGAAGAATTGCCTAAAACACGTATAGGAAAAGTAAGAAGATTTATGTTAAAAGATGTATATTCTGGAGAAGCTAAGGTTGAGAAAAAAGAAGTAGTAAATGAGCCTGATAGTGAAGAATACAGAATACTTAAAGAATATATCTATAAAATGAAGGGAGAATATCCTGAAGTAGATAAAAATCTAGAGGTTGAATTTGGTCTAGATTCATTAGATCAAGTTGAATTACTTACATTTATTGAAAATAGCTTTGGTATAAAAATGTCAGAGGATGAGTTTAAAGAAAACCTAACATTAATAGGATTAACTAAATATATTTCTGAAAAATCATCAGGATATACAGAAATGACAGATCAATGGAAAGAAGTAGTACAAAATGCTCCTAAAACAGAGTTAAAAGATGGTTGGTTAATGTTATTACTTAAACCTTTATTCTTCCTATTATTCAAACTATACTTTAGAATAGATATTAAAGGTATGGATAAGATTAATAAAGAACAACAAATATTTATAGCAAATCATGAAAGTTTTGTAGATGGATTAGCACTTAGCTTATTAATACCTAATGATGTATTTGAGAAAACATATACTTTAGCTATAAATTGGTATTTCAAGAATGCATTTATGAAATTCTTTGCTAAACACAGTAATATACTATTATTAGACATAGATAGAAATATTAAAGGTACTATAGAAAATGTAGCTTCTGCTTTAAAACAAGGGAAGAATATATTCATATTCCCTGAAGGAACAAGAACTAAAGATGGTAAATTAGGTCAATTTAAGAAAATATTTGCTATCTTATCAAAAGAATTAAATATACCAGTAACTTGTTTAAAAATAGATGGAGCTTTTGAAGCTTACTCTAGATACGACAAATTACCTAAACCTAGAAAAATAGGTGTTAAATATTTAGGACAAATAAGACCTGGAGATTTATCTTATACAGAAATACTAGAAAAAGCACAAAATATGTATAAAGAAGACGAGAAATAATATTAAAGCCTGAAGTATTTAGAAAGAACATGTTCTTTTTACTTCGGGCTTTAATTATATTAGAATAATTTGACAAAAGTACAAAAAAATGATAGTATTAGTTAATTTAATAACACACAGGAGGAATTTGATAAGAAACACGCATTAAAACTAACTTTTCTAACATTTTTAACTACATTTTTTTCATATGCAAACATAACAGTAGATGGAAAAACAAATGTATATGTAGAAAAGAGTAATAATGGTGTAGATATCATAAATATTTCAACTCCAAGTCCTAAAGGTGTAAGTCATTCAACCTTTAAAGAATTTAATGTAAGTGAAAAAGGTGCTGTAATAAATAATGCAAAAAATATTGCAAGAAGTAGAATAGCTGGATTAATAAATGGAAATAATAATATAAAAGACACAAGAGCAAAACTTGCACTTCTAGATGTAACAGGATTAGAAGAAAGTAAACTAAAATTAAATAGAGGTCTAAAATGATAGTAACTAAAAAAATTAAAGAAGAAAGAGTTGATCTAGTAATAGATAATTTAAATTCATCGGTTGAAAGCGAAAAAGAAACATTAGAATACATATTGAAAAAAAATGGAAATCCTTTAATATGTATGAAATTTATTGGAGATATTTTTAGCTTTAGAGCTTCAAAAAATTTACTTTTTGAAAAAGAACTTGAAAAATTTAAACAAGACATGTATATATATGGGAAATTATGTATAATGGGTAGTGGTTCAAGATGTATAATTGGTAGTAGTGGATTTATAGAATTTTGTGAA
>NZ_LOHX01000290.1 GCF_001559775.1 Streptobacillus felis
ACTTCTTTATCTATTTTTTTAATTGCTTCTATCAATTCTAAATCTCTTTTGATGTCTTTAACCTTAAGATAGTTGTAGTATGAGCTTCTATTAAGTTCTAATACAACACATAAATATTTAATTGGGTATTTAGATTTAAGCTCTTCTATGGTAAGATATTTAGCTAAATTTACTTTTGCTTTAGGCTCTCCAATATTTCTTCGTTTTTTTTTAAGATCTCATTTTCAGCTTTTAATAATTCAATTTCTTTATTTTTTAGTTTAAGTAATATTTCATATCTCTCTTTTTCGCTAGAGGCTGAATTTATTTCGCTAGCTATTTGTTTTTTTCATATTTAATAACCCATGAATAAAGATTAGGATATTTAACACCATATTTAGTACATATATCTTTGTAATTTTTCCCTTTTTCTATACATTCTTTTGCAATACTCATCTTAGTTTCTTTACTTAGTTTAGGACTTCTCATAGAGTATATTTCTCCTTTAGGATCATATTCTTTTAATATACCCTTATTATACTGATTTATCCAATTTTTTACAACATTTTTACTAATTAAATACTCTATTCCTAATTGTCGAGTACTTTTTCCAGCAAGATATTCATTTATTACTTTTTGTTTAAACTCTATAGTATATGATCTATTATGCTTACCTACTTCTTTAAGACCTTTTTCTCCATGAAATCTATATTTTGAAACAATAATACTTAGAGTCTCTGTAGCGATATTATATTCTTTTGCTACAACTGAAATTGGAATTCCTTCTTTAATATTTTTAACCATTTTAAGTTTTTCTTCAAATGTAAATTTACCTTTTCTTCCCATAAAAAATGTACCTCCAAACTTTTTCACATTTCTGTGTCCAGTTTTTTGGTACATGTTCTATACTAGTTATAATCCTTTTTCTATTTATTTTTTCATTAAATAATGTTATAATTATAAATATTAACTGAAAGGAGAACTGTTATGAGCTATATTAAAATTGAAAATCTAAAAAAGAGCTATATTATAGGTGAAAATATTATAGTTGCAAATAATGATATAAATTTTGAAATTAATAAAGGTGAATTTGTTGTGATTTTAGGTTCTTCTGGTGCTGGTAAATCTACTTTACTTAATATATTAGGTGGTATGGATGTTGTAGATTCAGGTAATATATATATAGATAATAAAAATATTGCCAGTTTTAATAAAAATGAGTTAACTAAATATAGAAGATTTGATGTTGGTTTTATATTCCAATTTTATAATTTATTACCAAATTTAACTGCTAAAGAAAATGTTGAGTTAGCTTCTGAATTAGTATCTGATAATATAGATGTAGACAAAATTTTAAAAGAAGTTGGATTAGAAAATAGAATGGATAATTTTCCATCACAATTATCTGGTGGAGAACAACAAAGAGTTTCTATTGCAAGAGCTATAGCTAAAAATCCTAAAATACTTTTATGTGATGAACCTACAGGAGCATTAGATTTTAATACAGGTAAACAAGTTTTAAAAATTTTATCTGATTTAAGTTCTAAAAAGAATGTTACTGTAATTATTGTAACTCATAATTCTGAGATTGCAAAAATTGCGGATAAAGTAATACATATGCAAGATGCAAAGGTAAAAGAAATGTACATTAATGAACATAAAATTAATGTTGATGAAATAAAGTGGTAAAGGTGAAATAAAAATGAGAGTATTAAGTTTAGATGGTGGAGGATTAAAGGGAATTTATACCATAATGATGCTTGATAAAATACAAAAAGATTTTAATATAAAATTTTATGAATATTTTGATATTATTATTGGAACAAGTACAGGTTCAATAATTGCGACTTTGTTATCATTAGGGTACGAACCTAGAGAAATTTTGAATATATATAAAGATTGTTATAAAGATATTTTTAAGAAAAAAAGTAATAGAAAAAGAGGACTTTTTGGTTCTTTATATGAAAACTATAGATTAGAAAATACAATAAATAAATATATTAACAATTTATCTTATAAAGATTTAAAAACAAATTTAATCATACCAAGTGTAGATCTTAGTGATTCGAAAATTAATATAGTTAAAAGTTATGAAGAATTAAATAAAAAAGTTGAAGAACAATTTGATCTAAGAGATGCTATAATTTCTTCATCTGCAGCTCCAGGATTCTTTTCCCCACATAAAATTAATGAAAAAATGTATGTTGATGGTTCAATTTTTTCTAATAATCCAGCGTTATTAGGGCTAGCAGTTTCTTTTGAATTAGGTGTAAAAGATTTAAAAGAACTAAAAATATTATCTTTAGGAACTGGAATTGAAAATATTAAATATGATATATCTGAGGTATCAAATCAAAGTATAAAAAAAATGTTTAGACTTAATTCTTTTTTAGATAATATGTTCATGAAATTTTTCAATGTAGATGAAAAGGATTCGGGATTAATATCTATGGCATTTCCTTTATTAAAAACTACAATGAAAACGTCTATTGAAAATACAGACTATATTTTAACTAGGATATTAGATAATAGGAATTATTTAAGGATAAATGATCTTTCTAAAGATTTAAAAATAGATGAATTTCCAACTGAATTGATAAATAATATAGATGAACTTTATCTACAAAATCATTATTCTAATTTAGAAATATTTTTTAATGAAGAAATAAATGAATTACTCATTATACAAAATAAAAGTTGGATAAAAAAGAAAATATATAATTTAGGTGAAAAACTTAAAAAATTCGCAATAAAATGAGAGGTTTGAAATGAGAAATATATTTGCAATATTATTTGGATTATTAGTTATGGCTATTTTTTCAAATAATAGAAGAGATGGTGGTAGTGGAATTATTATTAGAATAATAATATTGATATTTACATTAGTATTCTTTTTACCCTTTATAGCTTTTATAATATTTTTAGTATTAGTAGGTTATTTGGTAATGAAATTGACTGGTTTTAAAATTAATACATACACGTATACTGATGATGATTTTAAAAATTATACTAGATATAATAATTATGAACAAAGTAATGGATATAATAACTACAATAACACTTACACTAATATTAAGAGTGAATATGAAAAAGCTTGTGAATACTTAGGAGTAAAGACAACAGATTCTTTTGATGTAAAGAAAAAGGCTAGAAATACTATGCTTAAAAAATATCATCCAGATTTTTACCAAGATGAAAAAGAAAAAGAAAGAGCAACAGAAGTTACAAATAAGATTAATAATGCATGGGATATTATAGAGAGATATGAAGGAGTAAAATAAAAAGACTAGAATAAATCTAGTCTTTATTTTTTTAGTACGGTTAATTTGTTGAATACCTCTCAAACTCTTATAAATACATTGTTTTTATATTTAAAATGGCGTACCTAGTAGGAGTCGAACCCGCAACCTTTTGATCCGTAGTCAAACGCTCTATCCAATTGAGCTATAGGTACATATAAAAAAATGGCGGACAAGGTGGGATTTGAACCCACGATCCAGGTTTATGCCCGGATGCTTCCTTAGCAGGGAAGTGTATTCGGCCTCTCTACCACTTATCCACACAATATCTCTTAAGACTTAATAATTATACTATAATTTTTTTGTAATGTCAATAAAAAATATGATATAATAAATAAAACCTAAAAATATGATATAATAAATAAAACCTAAATTAAAATAGTAAGTGTCCAAAAATAACTTGAAAAAAAATTGGATATACAGTACAATCATAAACGTCTAAATCAATTGAAAGGAACTGTATACCCATGACTAATAATAATACAAAAATAGAAAATAATAAAGAGCTAAATTACAAACATTTAAATTATGTTGATAGAGTAATAATAGAACACGAATTAAAACAAGTTAATATGCTAAATATAACTAAGTTTGTTTCAAATCCAACAACTTCAAACAAAAAATTTTTTGGTAACGTTTTAAAAAGGATAGCTAAAATCTTAAATAAATCTCTAAAAACTATAAAAAGAGAAATAAAAAGAGGTACTGTTGAACAATTAGATTATATGCATAATAAGATTTTAATCTACTCTAAGGATACATCTAACCTTAGGTATACTAATAGTATCACTAATAAGAAAATTTCTCTTAAAATTGAAAATAATGAGGATTTAATTAAAGATATTGTTAAATTATTAAAACAAAAATACTCTCCTTATGCAATTATTGTTAAATTAAGTGAAAAGTATGAGATAAATTTTACTGTTCAAACACTATACAATTACATAAATAGTTCTTTTTTTGAAAGCTATGGTTACAAGAAAGAGAGTAATACTATCATCTATAAAAGCAAAGGTATTAAGACACACAAAAAGGCTGTTACTAAATTTGGAGGATTGAGCATAGATGAAAGAACTGATATAATAAATAATAGGGAGGAATTAGTTCATTGGGAGATAGATAGTGTAGTTGGACTTAGAGAAGGTTCTGGAAAATCAATAATGACTTTAGCTGAGAGAAAGGCAAGAATTAATATTGTTTGTTTACTTGCTTCAAAAACAAATGAAAATGTAATAAAAGAGGTTAAGAAAATAATAAAGAGTAATAAATATTTAATAAAATCAATAACATCTGATAATGGAGCTGAATTTTCTAATGTAAAGGCAATAAGTGATTTGGGTGTTGATTGGTATTTTGCACATCCATATTGCTCTAATGAAAGAGGAAGTAATGAAAACAATAATAAAATGGTAAGAAGATTTGTTCCTAAAGGAACATCTATGAATCATTTAACAAAAAAAGATGTTAAATGCATTGAAGATTTCATGAATAATTATCCAAGAAAAATTTTCAATTCTTTAACATCTCTAAAAGTTTATGATAGTCTGTTAAATCTAGCTTAGTTAGATTTTTGGACACTTACTATTTTAATTTATGGAAAAAAGGAAGGTGATATATATGAAAAAAATGGTAGATACACATATGCATCTTTATTCTGAGCTATATAATGAAAATAGAGATGAAATAATAAAGGATATTGAAAAAAACTTATTATTTGCTGTAAATATATCTTGTGATTTAGAAAGTACCTTTCAAAGTATTGAACTATCGGATAGATATGATTTTATGTATTCTACTGTAGGTTATCATCCATGCGATATTTCTAAATATAATGAAGAGGATTTTAATAAGATGATTGATTTTGCTAAAAATAATAATAAAATTGTAGCAATAGGAGAAATAGGACTTGATTATTATTGGATGAATGATCCTAAAGAAGTACAAGAAAAATATTTTAGATTACAAATTGAAAAGGCTATAGAATTAGATATGCCTATTGTTGTACATACAAGAGATGCTTTAGAAGATACTATTAGAATAATTAATGATTATCCAAAACTACGTGGTATTTTACATTGTTTTCCAGGAACTTATGAAATGGTAGAACACTTATTAGATAGATTCTATATAGGTATAGGGGGCACTGTAACTTTTAAAAATAATAAAGTTACTCATGAATTAGTGAGAAATTTAAATTTAGATAAGATTGTTATTGAAACTGATTCACCATATTTAACACCTTCCCCTTTTAGAGGTAAATTAAATAATCCTATATATGTAAAATATGTTGTTGAAAAAATTTCTGAACTAAAAGGTTTAACAGTAGAAGAAGTGATAAATAAAACAAATGAAAATGCAATGAAGGTGTATGATATATGTATAAAATAGGTGTAGATATAGTAAATGTGTCTAGGATTAAAAAAGCCATTTTGAACAATGAATATTTCTTAAAAAAAGTTTTTAGTGAAAAAGAAATTGAATATTGTGAGAAAAGAAAAAATAAATATGAGTCATATAGTGCTAGATTTGCTGCTAAGGAAGCCTATTTGAAGGCTATAGGAACTGGTATAGTAGATATTAATCTAAATAAGATAGAAATAGTAAATTTAGAGTCAGGAAAACCAAATTTATATGTTAATGATGAAATGATAGACGGAGATGTATCACTTAGTCATACTGAAGATACAGCAATTGCATATGTAATTATAAAAAGTAGCATTTGATTATGCTACTTTTCTTCATATCCTAATTTTTTTGATATTTTTTTTGAACACTCTTTTATTTTTTCAACAAAAAAGATTTTGAGTTTTCTTTTTCAGATAAAGGAATAGATATACTAATAGAACCACAAACTTCGGATTTAGAATTAAAAATTGGACAACCAATGCAATATAATCCTAATTCATATTCTTCGTATTCTACAGCATAACCATTTTTCTTAGCCAATTTTAGATTATCCATTAATGTTTCAAGATTAACAATAGTTCTAGCTGTATATTTTATAATATCTGTTTGATTCCAAATGTTTTTAATGTCTTCTTCACTACAATATGCTAATATAGCTTTTCCTGCTGAAGTACAATGCATAGGAGCACGTCTTCCTATTTTAGACCATTCCATATTATTAGAAGTATTCTCTGGAGAGAATTTATCTATATAAAGTATTTGACTTCCATCACGTATTACTAAATGTATAGTTTGATTAGTTTCAACAGCTAATTTTGTAATATAGCTTTTTGCAGGTTGTGCAAAATCAATATTTTGAACTACTCTATTTCCAACTCTAAACATCTTGTATGTTAAAGAATATTGTCCTTTTTTATTTTGTTTAACATATCCATTTTCTTTTAAAGAATGTAATATTCTAAAAGTAGTTGTTTTATTTAATTTACTTTTTTTGCATAATTCTGACAATGAAATATTAGTTCCTTGTGATAAAATTTCAAGTAAATTCATTGCTCTATCAATAGATTGTACAGACATAATTTAGTATGATATTACTCATACACTCCCTTCTACACTAATTATATCTTATATATACTCTAAAAGCAAGTATTTATGCATATTTAGTTGATAAAGATTTTTGTTTATGTTAAAATATAAAGAAAATGGAGTGAAAAATATGAATGATTTTATAATAAATAAGGTTGAAGAAATTTTTGATGAAATAGTTTCACATAGAAGATATTTACATATAAATCCTGAATTAAGTGAATATGAATATAATACTTCTAATTATATTATTAATTTTTTAGAAAAACATAATATCGAGTATAAGAAAGTTGCAAATACAGGAATATATGCATATATAAAAAATGGTTTAGGTAAAACTTTAGCTTTTAGAGCAGATATAGATGCATTACCAATTTTAGAAGAAAGTGATGTTGATTTTAAATCTGTTAATAATGGTGTTATGCATGCTTGTGGACATGATGTGCATACAAGTGTTCAATTAGGAGTAGCAAAAATTTTGTCAGAAAATAAAGATAAATGGTCTGGTAACGTAAAATTTTTCTTTCAACCAGCAGAAGAAACTGTAGGTGGAGCAAAAAGAATGTTAGAAGATGGAGTAAATGATGATTTTAAATCTGATGCAATATTCGCATTTCATGTTGCTCCTGAGATTGAAGTTGGTAAAGTAGGGATAAAATATGGGAAGTTACATGCCACATCATCAACTTTTCTAATTACAATAAATGGTATGTCTTCGCATGCTGCTTTAGCTTATTTAGGAATAGATACTATAGTTATAGGATCTAAAGTAATAGAATATTTACAATCAATTGTAAGTAGAAGAATAGATGCAAGGGAATGTGCAGTAATAACTGTAGGGACTTTTAATGCAGGTACTGCGCAAAATATAGTAGCAGATAAATCTGTATTAACAGGTACTATAAGAACTTTAACTTTAGAGTTAAAAGAGTGGATAGTAAATGAAATAAAAAATATGTTACCAAAATTTGTTGAGAGCATGGGTGCTAAAGTTGACATAGAATTTAAAGATAGCTATATTCCAGTTATTAATAATGATGAAAAAACAAAGTTTTTAGAAAAAAATATCAAAAATATTTTAGGTTCAGAAAATTGTGTATTAATTGAAAAATCAAGAATGGATGCTGAAGATGTTGGATACTTTTTAAGTGAAATTGAAGGATCTTTCTATAGATTGGGAATTAGAAATGAAAAAAATGGAGCAATATATGATTTACATCATCCAAAATTTAAAGTTGATGAAAATGCTATAAAAATAGGTATGATGATACAATTAAAAAATGCATTGGAGTATTTAAATGAAGGTTAACGACATATTAAATGTTAAGATAGAAAAATTAGTTTTTGGTGGAGAAGGTATTTCAAAACATGGAGAAATGGTAATTTTTGTACCTATGTCAGTACCTGGTGATGAATTAAGTATAAAAATAATATCGGTTAAGAAAACATATGCTAGAGGTTTAATACAAAATATATTAAAACCTTCTAAAGATAGAATTTCTACTGAAAAAATTACTTTTGAGGATTATTCAGGATGTGATTTTGCTATGATTAATTATGATTCTCAAATTAAATATAAATCACAGATATTAAAAGATGTAATGAAAAGAATTGCTAAATTAGATATAGATGAAGAAATTTATATTGAAAAATCTTCTGACATTTTTAATTATAGAAATAAGGTTGCAGAACCATTTGTAAAAATAAATGGAGAGATTAAAACAGGTTTTTTTAAAAAGAAAACACATGAAATATTTACAAGTGATAAAGTAAATCTAAGATCAAAGGTTTCAACAAATATTTTAGAAAAACTTCTAAAAAAGTTAAATAATTACAAAGGCACAAAACATGAATTTAAAGTTTTTAATGACGTTACTAATACTGGATTTTTAAAAACTTGTGTAATTAGAAATAATGAAGCTGGAGATGTAATGTTAGCTATAGTTGTAAATACAAGATCTACATTTAAGTTTTTAAAGAAAACTCTTTTAGAATTTTATGAAGAAAATAAAGAAATTAAATCAATTTATATATCAGTTAAAAATAAAATTGATAATGTGATATTTGGAGAAGATAATATAAATATAGCTGGCAAACCGTATTTATTTGAAAATATATTTGGAATTAATTTTAAGATTTATCCTAATTCCTTTTTTCAAATAAATAAAAAACAAACTATAAAATTATATCAAGAAGCTTTGAATTTTTTAGGTGACTATAATAATAAAAATGTAATTGATGCTTTTTCGGGAACTGGAACTATTGCAATGATAATGGCCCAAAAAGCAAAAAAAGTTATAGGACTAGAATTAGTTCCAGAGTCTGTAAAATCGGGGATTACAACTAGTAAAGAAAATAAGATAAATAATGTTGAATTTATAGTTGGTAAAGTAGAAGATACAATTAGTAAAGTTTTAGAAAAAAACAAAATTGACTATATAGTATTTGATCCACCAAGAAAAGGTATCGAAAAAATAGTTTTAGATAAGGTAAATGAAAATAATATTAAAAGAGTAGTATACATTTCATGTGACCCAACTACATTGGCACGTGATATAGCTATACTAAAAGAATATAATTATAATTTAAAATTTATCAAAGGTTTTGATATGTTTCCACAGACACATCATATTGAAACATTGGTATTAATGGAAAAGGAGTAATATGGTTAAGGTAATTATTTTAATAATTATAGCCTATTTAGTTGGTTCTATACCCAATGCTTTATGGATAGGTAAATTATTTAAAAATATTGATGTTAGAGAGTATGGAAGTGGTAATGTTGGTTCAACAAATGCTGCTAGAGTTTTAGGTTGGAAATTAGGTGTTTTTACTTTATTTTTAGATGTATTAAAAGGATCAGTGTTTGTTTATTTATCTAAAAAAATGAATTTATCCGATATACAAACAGTATTAGTAGGAATGGCTGCAATTTTAGGACATAGTTATAGTATATATTTAGGATTTAAAGGTGGTAAAGCTGTAGCGACATCATTAGGAGTATTTATAGTTCTAGTTCCAAAAGTTGTATTAATACTGCTTTTAATATTTGTAATAATTGTTTTATTAACACAATATGTTTCATTAGGTTCGATATCTTGTGCAATTTTCCTTCCAATTTTAACATATATATTGTATAATAATAATACATATGTATTTTTTGGATTATTTATTGGTGCTATAGTTGTAATAAGACATAAATCTAATATTATTAATTTAATAAATAAAAATGAAGCTAAATTTTTTGATAAAGCAAATAAAAAGTGAGGATATATATGAATATATTAACTATTGGAGGAGGAAGCTGGGGTACAGCTTTAACATACCTATTAGATAAAAAAGGACATAAGTGTTTTCTGTGGGAATATAATGAAGAATATAGAAAACAAATGAAAGAAAAAAGAGAAAATGAAAATTTCTTAAAAGGTTTTAAACTTAGTGAAACTATAGAAATAGTTGATGATTATGATGAAGTATTAAATAATAATGATATAGATATTATATTACTTGCAACTCCAACACAATTTTTGAGAAATACTTTAGAAAAACTAAAAGATAGTATGAATAAAAGATATATTTTGGTAAATGTTGCAAAAGGGATTGAAATATCGACTGGTTTAACAATTTCAAAAATTTGTGAGGATGTTTTAGAAGGTAAAGAATATGACTATGTTTTACTTGCTGGACCAACACATGCAGAAGAAGTTGTTAATAATATGCCTTCTGTAATTCTTTCAGTTTCAGAAAATATAGAGGCTGCAAAAATTGTACAACAAGCGTTTAACAATATATCACTTAGAGTATATACTGGTACAGATGTAATTGGTTCAGAACTGGGTGGAGCTATAAAAAACTGTTTAGCTATTTGTGCTGGAATTTGTGACGGTTTAGGATATGGAGATAATACTAAGGCGGCACTACTTACAAGAGGTATGAATGAAATAGTTCTTATTGGAACTACACTTGGGGCAAATCCAATTACATTTATGGGACTGACTGGTCTAGGTGATATGATAGTTACTTGTACAAGTAAACATAGTAGGAATAGATATTTAGGAGAACAAATAGGTAAAGGTAGAAAAATGAATGATATTGTTAAAGAAATGAAAATGGTATCAGAAGGTGCAACAACTATTAAAGCTCTATATGAAATAATAAAAGAAAAACAAATAAGAACACCGATTTTTACTGCTTTATATGAATTATTATATGAAGATAAAGATATTAGTAATTTAACACAAACTTTTATGGAAAGAGAATTAAGATCGGAATTTTAATGAGGTGGAAATGGAAGACAAAAAACTAACTAATTCTTCTGAAAGTAATATTAACCTTATTTCACTGTATATTTCAGATTTACAAAATCATGAGTTATTAACAGCTGAAGAAGAAGTAGAATTATTTAAGAGAGTTAGAGAAGAAAATGATGAGCAAGCTAAACATTTACTAATTTTATCTAATCTTAGATTAGTAGTTTCAGAAGCAAAAAAACTTTTAGGTAATGGGTTACCGTTAATAGATTTAATAAGTGAAGGTAATTTAGTATTAATAAAGTCTATAGATAAATTCGATTATACAAAAGGTTTAAGATTTAGTACATATGCTGTATGGTGGATTAAACAAACCATTAAAAAGGCTATAGTAAATTTAGGTAGGGATATTAGAATTCCTTCATATAAGTATGAACAATTATCAAAAGTAAATAAGGTTATAGAAACATATCAAAATGAATGTGGAGATATACCTTCAACAGAATATATTGCAGATGTATTAGGCATGAAACCTTCAAAAGTGGTATTATTACAAAATGAATTTCAAGAAATAATATCTTTAAATGACACTATTGGTGATAATATTTTCTTAGAAGATGTTATAGGACAAAATGATAATGTTGAAGATGATATTATTAGAAATGATCAATTATCTGAAATGTATCATCTTTTAGAAGAAACACTAAATGCAAGAGAAAAAGAAATACTTGAATTAAGATATGGTTTATCTAATAATAAAATACATACTTTGAAAGAAATAGGAGAAAAACTTAATATTACAAGGGAAAGGGTTAGACAAATAGAGAAAAAAGCAATAACTAAACTTAAGAAAAATTTAGAAGAATATAAATATATGTATTAAGAGGGAGAGTAGTTTATGTTAAATATTAGACTTAATAGAAGAGAATTTCTAAAAAAAATACAAATTGTTGAAAATGCAATTGTTGATGATAAAGCTAATGGAATAAATTCAGGTATTTTCATTGAAACTTTAGATGATAAATTACTTTTAAAAGGAATGGGTGAAGGTTTATATATTAAAGCTGAAATGCCTTGTGAAGTTATAGAAAAAGGTGAATTTATTATAAAACATAAATTAATGGAAGAGTTTTTAAAACAATTAGATCAAGATTTTATAGAAATTAAGGAAGTAAATGGTAAAATTGCTATAAGTTCTGGAAAAAGTAGTTCAGAATTTTCTATTTATGAATTTGAAAAGAGAAATGATCCATACATTACTAATGGATTAGAGTTTACTTTTAAAAGAGAAGAATTACTTTCTGATATAGAAAGAGTAAAATTTGCTGCTTCGATTAATTTAGATAGATTAGCAGTTAATTGTATAAGATTTGAAATAGATAATACAGGAATTAAATTTGTATCTTCTGATGCACATAGATTAATATTCTTAAATAAAGTATTTGAAGAAAAAGCAAATCTTGAAACATTAAGTATAAGTATACCGTTAAGATCAATAAATAGTTTGATTAAAATAATGAAAATTATTGAAGATGAAACTCTAATATTTAAATCTGAGGGAACTAGAATATTATTTAAGTTTAAAGATGTAGAGATTTTAACAAAACTTGTTGAAATTCAATATCCAGATTACAAAACTTTATTAAATTCTGTAAGAAATAATAAAAAGGCTTTATTAAATATAAAAGATTTAATAAGTATTTTAAGAAGAGTTTTTGTATTTGTAAAAGATAATAACGATAAAAAAGATGTAGCTATATTTAATTTCAAAAATAATCAATTAGAAGTTTCTGGAAGTAATGATTTAGCTATATCAAATGAAAAAATAAATTGCATATATGAAGGAGATAGCTTAAAAATAGCTTTAAACGTTAAATACATATTAGATTATTTAACAACAATTTCTGATTCATCTATTGTAGAAATGAAGATGTATGATGAAAGAACTCCTGTATTATTGAATGTAGAAAATAGTAAAGAGAGTATATATTTAGTTGCCCCAACTCAAATATAATAAAAAGGGGCTGTTCCGAAATAGCCTAAAAAAATTATGGAGAATTCTAAATTTTTTAGAATCCTCCATTTTTTTTAACAATTTTTAACCTTTTATTTCAATCTAAATAAATATACTTAATTTTGTGCAGCACCAAACTGAGGGTTTAT
>NZ_LOHX01000291.1 GCF_001559775.1 Streptobacillus felis
ATTAAAAATAGATACACTAGTATCTAACTTAAAATATGCTAAAAGCAATAATATAGATGTTAGTATAGAACCATCTATAGAAGAAGATAAGTCAAATATAGTAATAACTAATAAGAAAACTAATCCATTTAAACTATCACTAGGTTTTGATAATTATGGAGAAAATAATGAAGTTGGTAAATATAGATACAATATAAGTGCAGGAGTTGAAGGATTAATATTAAATGAAAAACTAGATATATCATATACTTTTGTAAGACCTATACTACCAAATAGAAAAGTAATGAAGAATGTAGATGAATTACTTCCTGGAGAAGAATTAGAAGAAGTATCTGATAAAAGAAGGTCTAGAAGAAATGAGAATTTAGATATTAATCTATCATTTCCAATAAAGAATAATAAGATCTATCTAAAATATAGTAATACAAGATATTTAAGAAGTATAATTACAGATAATGAAAATATATATGATATATCAGGATTAAGTAATAGATATGAAATAAAGTTTGATAGAAAGATAAATAAAACTATTGATTTAATAAGTTCGTATTCATATATAGATAGAAAATCATATATAGAAGATGTATTAAGTAGAAGAGATAGTATACATAATTTTTCTATAGGTTTAGATAGTAGAATTAAAGAAGACCATAAAGTATTATTAAAGTTGGATAACAAGATAGAAAATGGGAGATATTTACCATCCTTTAATTTAGATTATGGATATAAGGATATTTTAAGTATTAGAAATATTATAGAGAATAGAGAAATAGATACTAGTTTAGATATTAACTTAAAGTATAAAAATTTTTATTCAAGTATAGGATTTGATACAGACTATAGGTCATTTAATCCTAGGGTAAAGCTTGGAGTAAATTTTGATTTATCAAGATTAAATATAGACTCGTCTATAGAATACAATAAAAGATTTAGAGCACTTTTTGCTTTGAAGTTTGATGTGGTAAAATAGGAGGT
>NZ_LOHX01000292.1 GCF_001559775.1 Streptobacillus felis
TAATATTAAATGAAAAACTAGATAAATCATATATTTTTGTAAGACCTATACTACCAAATAGAAAAGCAGTTAAGAGTGTAGATGAATTACTTCCTGGAGAAGAGTTAGAAGAAGTATCTGATAAAAGAAGGTCTAGAAGAAATGAGAATTTAGATATTAATTTATCATTTCCAATAAAGAATAATAAGATATATCTAAAATATAGTAATACAAGATATTTAAGAAGTATAATTACAGATAATGAAAATATCTATGATATATCGGGACTAAGTAATAGATATGAAATAAAGGTTGATAGAAAGCTAAATAAATTTATAGATTTAATTAGTTCATATTCATATATAGATAGAAGATCATATGTAGAAGATGTATTAAGTAGAAGAGATAGTATACATAATTTTAGCATAGGGTTAGATAGTAGGATTAAAGAAGACCATAAACTATCATTAAAATTAAATAATAAGATAGAAAATGGAAGATATATACCATCCTTTAATTTAGATTATGGATATAGAGATGTATTAAGTGTTAGAAATATTATAGAGAATAAAGAAATAGATACTAGTTTAGATATAAACTTAAAGTATAAAAAACTTTATTCAAAGATAGGATTTGATACAGACTATAGGTCATTTAATCCTAGGTTAAAATTTGGAATAAATTTAGACATATCAAGATTAAATATAGATTCGTCTTTAGAATACAATAAAAGATTTAGAGCACTTTTTGCTTTGAAGTTTGATATAGTAAAATAATAGAAAATATTCAAAAAAAAGCTGTAATACACTATTTTAGTGATTACAGCCCATTTTTTATTGTAATTCAAGTTTTTTATCTATTAAATATCCTGCTAAAGTTCCGAATACTAAGTTATAAAATGAAAGTATAAATACATTTAATAGTAAAACTGAAATAGAGGGTTCAGCATCGTTAAAAGGATAAATTAAAATATTTATTTTAAACAAAGCATAAAATGATAAGACCATTATAGATACAAATATCAATACCCATAAAAAATATGTGTTTTTAGATTTAGATAAATAATGTATTAATGTAATGCTAGTATACAATATAACAGTTACATATACTATAATTAGTATTAATAGAATAATCCCTAAAAGTAGTCTTTCATTTGTAAATAAAGAAGGAAATTTTTTTATTAGTAGTATAATATCATCAAATTGGCCCTGCATTATTGCTGTTAATATTGTCATTGGTAATAGTGCAATTGAAAATAATAAATAAAATATTACTTTACCCCAGAAATATGTATAACCAGATATAGGTAATGAAAAAGTTAAATAACCTGTATCTGAGTATAAGTCTTTTGAAAAATTTTTAATGTAATAGTACATTATTGAAAATGATGTAACTGAAGTACTAAGAGCAGTTAAAATTTTGAAAAATATATAATCATCTTCTGGTGTATTATATAATAAATTTGAAATAATAACTAAAATTAATAAAGTTATTGATACTAGAATATTAAATCTCCAATTTCTTTTGAATTCATATTTTAAAAATTTAAGCATTTATATCACCTTCTCCGAATGTTTCTTTGTATAAATCTTCTATAGTTAAGCCAAGATTTTCTCTTAGTTCATCTACAGAATGAACCTTGTCTATTTTACCATCTTTTAAGAAAGCTACTTCATCAAATATTCTTTCTATATCTCTTATTAGATGTGTTGTAACTATGATAGTTGAATTTTCTAAAACATTATCTATTATTAAATTTAGTATTTGATCACGAGTAATCACATCTACTCCAGCAATAGGTTCATCTAAAATAAATATTTTTGCATTTCTTGATAATGTTAATATTAAGAATAGTTTTTCTTTCATTCCTTTAGATAGTGAAGCTATTTCAACATTACTATCAAGTTTCATTTCACCTAATAATCTAATTGCTTTATTTAAATCAAAATCAAAAAAATCATTATATAAATTTATAGCTTGATATACTTTTAGTGAGTTATCTATAAAGTTTTTATCAGATAAGTAGCTTACTATAGCTTTAGTTTTTGTTGAAGGCTTCATACCTTTAATTAATATTTCACCACTATTTTCTTTAGATAGCCCTGCTATAATTTTAAGTAGAGTAGTCTTACCACTACCATTAGGCCCAAGTATTCCAACGATTTTATTTTCTTTTAATGTTAAATTTAAATTATCAAGTACAAGTTTGTTTTTAAATTTTTTATTTAAATTTTTAATTTCTAATACGTTATTCATTTTTTTCTCCCCTTTCATGTATTATACTTATTATTTCATCTTTTTTGTATCCTAAAGAATACATTTTTGATAGAAAATCATCCACTATTTTTTCTGAATGTTTTTTTGTTAAATTATTTAATACTTCTGTATCTTCTGTTACAAAAGTTCCTAATCCCCTTTTAGTTACAGCAATTTTATGTAATTCTAATTCTTTAAAAGCGTTTGTAACTGTATTTGGATTTAAATTATATTTACTTGAAGCTTCTCTGATAGAAATAAATTTATCGCCTGGTTTTAATTTTCCGTTTATTATATCAGATAATAGCATTTCAAATAATTGTCTATATATTGGATATTTATTATCAAATTCCATATAAGCACCTCCCTACTGTTATAGTTATATAATACACTATAATTAATTTTTTGTCAACAAAAAAAGTAGCAATGCTACTTTAATAGTTCTAAAATGAAGGTTTCTACGCCATCTTCTAATGGTAGAAGACCACTTTTTATCTTATTATCTGTTTCAAAAGAAAGATTTAATAATTCTAATATTCTTTTAGAATTATAGTTTTTTAAAAACTGAATTTTTTTGAAAACATAATATGGACTATAGTTTTCAAAAAGAATATGATTAGAATAATTGTTTTTAAAATTATCATAACTAATTCTATCTATACCTAATGTGCTAAGCTTATATAGTATCTCAAGATCATTGGTTAAAGATGCTAAAAGAGCCATATGTTCTTTTAGAGGGAATTCTATATTCTTTTTATTTAAAATATCTTCTGTAAGATTAAAAATAAAAAAATTAGTGTTTTTTGATAAAATAGGTTTTACATCATTAAATGAAAAGTTATCACCATTAAGATAATTTACTATTTTACTAACTTCATTTTTTAAAGCATAATAATCATTACCTATAATATCTAATAGATTATTAGCATCCATATGATTACATTTTAAATTTTCTTGTATATATTTAATTAATAAGTTTTTGTTTTTCTTTTCATCATATACTTCATATATTTCAAAATTTATTAGGCTATCCTTTATTTTTTTGTTTTCCTTATTAGTCTCAAAATCTATAATAACATCTTTATTATTAAAATTATTAGCATTGACATTTTTAATTACATTATTAATGTCCTTAATCTTATTAGCATTTTTAAGTATTAATATAGTTGGTTCACTAAAAAGGGAACCGGCATTTAATTCACTAAGAAAAGAAGAAACTGTATTCTCATCAAAAAATAGTTTGTTTTTACTACTATCATTTAATATTTTATCTATATAAATTTTTCTTGAACTTTGACCTGTAATAAAATAATTCATAATTACCTCCACATACCTAATTATATCATAAAAATAGTTAGCTTGAAAGACCAAAAATAATTGAAAAAACAACCGAAATATGATATTATTTTAAGTAGATGAAAATAAATAAGTATCAAGAAAGTAGGTTGAAAATGGTTACTAAAGAAGAAGTAGTTAAATTAGCTAAACTATCTAAATTATCATTTCAAGAAAATGAATTAGAATCTTTCCAAAAAGACTTAAATGATATATTTAAGTATATGGAAAATTTAAATGAATTAAATTTAGAAAATGTAGAACCTTTATACAATATATTAGAAAATGAAGGTAAAATATATAGACATGAACCAAAAACAGAAATGGATAAAGTAAGATTTTTAAAAAATGCTCCAAAAAGTGATGATAACTTTGTTGCTTTACCTGTAATTGTAGGTGATGGGGATGAATAAAATATATACTTTAAGTGCTACAGAAATAGCAAAATTAATACAAGAAGGTAAATTAACTTCAAAAGAAGCTACTCAAGCTATTTTAGATAGAATAGATGAAGTAGAGGATAAAATAGGTGCTTTTTCATCTGTGAATAGAGAAAATGCACTTAAATCAGCCCAAAAGGCAGATCAAAGTGAAAAAACTAGTTCGTTACATGGAGTACCTATAGCCTTAAAAGATAATATAGTATCTTTAGATGAGCTTACTACTTCAGCATCTAAAATTCTTGATGGATATTATGGGACTTATGATGCGACTGTAGTAAAAAAGTTGAAAGAAGCAAATGTTGTATTAGTTGGTAAAGCTAATATGGATGAATTTGCCATGGGATCTTCCAATGAAAATTCTGGGATCAAACCAGTATCTAATCCTTGGGATTTAGATAGAGTTCCTGGGGGTTCTAGTGGAGGATCTGCTGCAGCTGTAGCTGCACTTCAAGTACCTATAGCTTTAGGTACAGACACAGGTGGTTCTGTAAGACAACCTGCAGCATTAACAGGTACAGTAGGTTTAAAACCTACATATGGTAGAGTATCTAGATATGGTTTAATGGCATTTGGATCATCTTTAGATCAAATAGGAATAATAGCAAGAAATTCTGAAGATGTTGCAAAAACATTAGAAATAATTGCAGGGGAAGATATTTACGATCCAACTACTGCAGATGTACCTGTACCTGAATACTCTAAATTATTAGATAAAGATATAAACGGATTAAGAATAGGTATAGATAAGAAGTTTTATGAAGGTTTATCAATAGAAATTAAAGAATCTACTCAAAAAGCTTTAGAGGTTTTAGTAGGATTGGGAGCAACTATAGTTGATATTAGCCTAGATTATGCTAAATATTCTATTCCAACTTACTATATTATTTCATCAGCAGAAGCATCATCTAATCTTTCAAGATATGATGGAGTCCGTTATGGATATAGGGCAGATGCAGATAATATAGAAGATGTTTATGTAAAATCAAGAACTGAAGGATTTGGTAAGGAAGTTAAAAGAAGAATAATGATAGGTTCATATGTTTTAAGTTCAGGATTTTATGATGCTTACTACAAAAAAGCATCTCAGGTAAGAAGACTTATAAAAAATGATTATCAAAAAGCTTTAGAAAGTGTTGATGTAATAATTACACCTACTACACCTACCACAGCATTTAAAAAAGGTGAAAAATCAAACAATCCTATAGAAATGTATTTATCAGATATTTATACTGTTTCAGTTTCTTTAGCAGGATTACCAGCTATTTCTGTTCCAGTTGGTTTTGTAGATGGATTACCTGTAGGTATGCAAATTATTTCAAATTATTTCAGAGAAGATTTATTATTAAATGTTTCGCATAAATATGAAATGGAAAGAGGAAAAATAGAATATGAAAGAGTATGATATAGTAATAGGTCTAGAAGTTCACTGCCAATTAAAAACTAAAACAAAAATTTGGTGTGATGCAGATGCAAATTATGATGAAAAAGATCCTAATACTTGTATTTCACCAGTTTCAACAGGGCAACCAGGTGCTCTTCCTAGATTAAATGAAGATGTATTAGATTACGCAATTAAAGCTGCACTTGCTTTAAATTGTGATATAAATAAGGTTAGCTATTTTGATAGAAAAAATTATTTCTATCCAGATTCACCTAAAAATTACCAAATTACACAATATTTTAAACCTTATGCAGAAAATGGATATTTAGAATTTAAAAGAAATGATAAGGATGTAAAAGTATTAATAGAAAGAATACAAATAGAAGAAGATACTGCTAAAAGTATACATACAAAACACGAATCTATACTAAACTTTAATAGAGCGAGTATACCATTAATAGAAATAGTAACTAAGCCTTGTATTACTAATCCTCAAGATGCTTATGTATATTTAAATACATTAAAAGAAAGAATAAAATATACAGGAGTAAGTGATGTTAGTATGGAACTTGGTTCACTTAGATGTGATGCCAACGTATCTATTAAAGAAAAAGATTCAGATAAACTTGGAACTAGAACAGAAACAAAAAATTTAAATTCATTTAAAGCTGTTGTTAGAGCTATAGAATATGAAGCAAACAGACAAATGGAATTAATAGAAAAAGGTGAAAGAGTAGTACAGGAAACCAGACTTTGGGATGATGAAAAAGGTATTACAAGACCTATGAGAAACAAGGAAGAAGCTATGGATTATAGATACTTTCCAGAACCAGATTTACCTCCTGTAATAATTACAGAAGATAGAATTAATAATCTAAAGGAAGAAATGCCAGAATTTGCTGATGAAAAGCTTTCTAGATTTATTAAAGATTACAATATGTCAGAAGTTGATGCAGGTAATTTAGTAACATCAATAGAGCTTGCAAACTATTTTGAAGAATTAGTTAAAATATCTGGTGAACCTAAACTTTCTACTAACTGGATGTTAACTGAGGTTTTAAGAGTATTAAAAGAACAATATATTACTATAGAGAAATTTAGTATTAGTAGTGAAAATTTAGGTAAATTAATAATACTTGTAAAACAAGGAACTATTAGTTCAAAAATTGCAAAAGAAGTATTTGAAATTATGCTAAATGAAGAAAAAGATCCAAATGAAATAGTAAAAGAAAAAGGTATGTTACAAATATCTGATGAAGGGGAAATTGAAAATATTGTAAAACAAGTAATACAAGAAAATCCAGAATCAGTACAAGATTACCTAAATGGTAAAGATAGAGCTATTAAAGCTCTTATGGGACAGGCTATGAAGATATCAAAAGGTAAGGCTAATCCAAAACTTGTACAAGATTTATTAATAAAAAATATGAAATAGGGTAAATTATGAGTATTTTAAATAAAGAAAGAAATAGAAAGTTAATATATTATGGAACTTTGATAATAGTTTTAATAGCAATAATATTAAAATTATTCTTTTTCCAAATATTACATAAGGACTTTAAATTTAATGACATAAGTAAAATTAGATCATATAAAAAAGAATTAAAAGCTAAACGTGGTTCTATATTTACTAGTGATGATTTAGAATTAGCACTAGATTTGGAATATCAAGGCATAGTTATAGATCCTACATTACTAAATGATAAAGAAGAAATACATACTTTTGTAAATATAGTAAATAGTGTAATATCTAATGTTAAAGTTGATGAGACTGTAAATAAAATATTAGAATTAAAGGAAAAAAATAAGAAATATTATGAGTTTAAAGATATATTAATAACGGTAGATCAAAAAGATGAAATTAATAAACTAATTAGTGAAAAGAAAAAAGATGGTAAATTACTTTCTAAATTTGTTTACTTTACTAAAAAGTTCAAAAGAGAATATGTAAATAACTCTGTATTTGAAACTATAGTTGGTTTTTTAAATAAAGAAGATAAGGGTGTATATGGAATAGAACATAAGTATGAGGACATGCTTAAAGGTGAAAATGGATTATCTACAGGTACTGCACCATTTTCAGAAAAATATGCTGAATATACTTTAC
Organism: Streptobacillus felis; assembly: GCF_001559775.1. Classification (NCBI taxonomy): domain Bacteria; kingdom Fusobacteriati; phylum Fusobacteriota; class Fusobacteriia; order Fusobacteriales; family Leptotrichiaceae; genus Streptobacillus; species Streptobacillus felis. Next base: position 7,502 of record NZ_LOHX01000292.1, read on the forward strand.
CATACTTAATAGATGAAAAAATAGTAAAAAAAGCAGTAGATGGTAATGATGTAATACTAACTATAGACTCGCTATTACAGTATTCTTTAGATGATATATTAAAAGATGCGCATGAGAAATTTGAAGCTTCAACTACTATGGGTATAGTAATGGAAAGTGATACTGGTAAAATAGTAGCTATGAGTTCATATCCTAAGGCTGCTAATAAGGCTGAGATTAAAAACCATAATATCACATCACTATTTGAGCCAGGTTCAATATTTAAACCACTTACTGTAGCTATGGCTATGAACGAAGGGATAATAAATGAAAATACTTTAATACATTCTGATGGATATATTAAAGTTAAAAATAGAATAATAAGAGATCATGACGATAGTACTAAGGGTACTTTACCTGTATCAAAGATTATGGTACATTCAGGAAACGTAGGTCTAGTTAAAATTTCACAAATGATGAAGTCTGATACTTTCTATAACTATTTACCAAAATTTGGACTAGGTAAGAAAACGGGTATAGATACTTCTTATGAAACTGCAACTGCACTTATGACACCTAAAGAATTTACAGAAGTTAGAAGATCAAATGTATCTTTCGGACAAGGTATAAATATGACACAATTACAAATGCTTGTAGCATTAAATTCAACTATTAATGGTGGAAATTTAATTAAACCACAATTAGTTGAAAAAATTGTAGATAGTGAAGGTAATATAGTTAAAGAATATGAGATACAAAATAAAGGGAAAATATTAAATGATAATGTAAGTTCTAAGATAAGAAATATACTTGAAGAAGTTGTTTCAAGTGGAACTGGACGTGGAATACAACTTGAAGGTTATAGAATAGGTGGTAAAACAGGTACTGCACAAAAAGCCGGACCAAATGGTTATGAAGCTGGAAAATATTTCTCTTCATTCTTTACATTCTTCCCTGCTGATAATCCTAAATACAGTATATTAATTACAGTGGATGAACCACACGGAGCATATTATGGAGCATCAGTTGCACTACCTTTAGCTAAAGATATCTTAGATAAAATAATTAAATACAAAAATATTTTACCTAGTGAACAAATTGTTCAAAATGTATCCGAAGTTGAAGTAGTTGAAAATAAAGAAAATAGAAATAAAAAAATTAAAGAAATAGAAAAAGAATTGAATGCAAATATTATGCCAAATTTAATAGGTATTACTAAGAAAAATCTTTTAGAACTAGGAATAGATAAATATTCAGTTTCTATGAGTGGAAATGGAAAAGTAGTAAAACAATATCCAGAAGCTGGAACAAAAATTAAACCTGGAGATAGAATTAGATTAAATTTAGAATAATTAGAAAGGGGGAAAAATGTTTTATCAAATATATGTTAAAAAACACATAAATACATATACTTATGAATCAGATTTCCCTCTAACTATTGGTTCTTTTGTTGAAATCAATTTTAAAAATAAGGATGTAGTTGGAGTAGTAATTAGAGAAAGTAAAAAAGAAGAAATAGGAAACTTCAAAATAAAAAAAATAAATAGATGTTTAGACGATATAGTTGATGTTCCAGAAAGTATATTGAAAATAGCAAAATTTATTAATTCATACTATATTACAGATTTTCATGCTAGTTTTAAATTATTAGGTCCTTATGAAAAAATGAGTAAGAAAAAATTAGAAGAAATAGAGAAAAAAGAAACTATAATAAAAAATGATGCAATATTAAATAAAGATCAACAAAAAGCATTTGATGAAATTGTAAATAGTGATGAAAAACATTTCCTTTTATATGGTATTACAGGAAGTGGAAAAACTGAAATATATATTAAATTAATAGAAGAAGCATTAATGAAAGATAAATCAAGTATATTTCTTTTACCTGAAATATCTTTAAGTTCTCAAATGGTAAAACGTATAAAAAAAGTTTTTGGAGATAATGTAAGTCTAGTACATAGTAAAATGACTAGTACAAATAAGCTTAAAGAATGGTATAATATATACTCAGGTAATGTGAAAGTAATATTAGGAACAAGGTCTGCATTATTTGCTCCTGTTAAGAATTTAGGATATATAATAATAGATGAAGAACATGAAAATGCATATAAGCAAGAGGATAATGCTAGATATCATGCAAGAAATGTAGCTATAAAAAGAGCTATGGAAGAAGGAGCTAAGGTTGTTTTAGGTAGCGCAACTCCTTCATTTGAAAGCTATTATCTTGCAAAAAATAACTTTTTTAAATTAGTAAAGATTAATAATAGGTATAATAATTCTGAATTACCAGATATAGAAATAGTAGATTTATCAAATGAGAAATCACTATTATCTGAAAAACTATTATTAAATATTAAAGAGGTAATATCAAAGGGAGAACAGGTAATATTAATATTAAATAGAAAGTCTCACTCAGTATTAGTAAAATGTAAAGATTGTTCTACGAAAATTTCTTGTCCTAGATGTAGTCTTAATCTAAGATATTCTAAGTCAAAAAATATTTTAGAATGTTCTCACTGTGAATATAGGAGAAAAATGTATGATGTTTGTCCTAATTGTAAGAGCGAGAAGTTAGAATACTTAGGTATAGGTATAGAAAAAATTGAAGAAGAATTAGCTAACCTTTTTGGAAATGAAAATATTTTAAGAATGGATTCAAGTACTATGACTAGTCAAAAAGATTTTGATAAGGCATATAAGGAATTTAGTGAAAATAAATATCAAATTGCTATAGGTACTCAAATTCTTGCAAAGGGATTTCATTTTCCTAATGTAACTTTAGTTGGAGTTATAAATACTGATCAAATATTATCTTTAAGTGATTTTAGAGTTGGGGAGAAAACTTTTCAACTTGTAACACAATCAGCTGGTAGAGCAGGTAGAGGAGATAAAAAAGGTAAAGTAATTCTACAAAGTTATGTTCCTGATTCTAAATTAATACAATCAATAGTCTCAAATAATTTTGATGAATATTTTCAATATGATTTAGAATTAAGGAGATTTTTGAATTTGCCTCCATTTAGTAGGATGATAAAGATAATAGTATCTGATAAGAAGGAAGCAAGATCATATAAGAAAATTAGTGAAATATATGAAGAATTATTAGGTAATTTTGAAAATATATCTCATATAGAGAAAGCACCTATATATAAATTAAATGATGATTATAGATACAATATATTTATTAAAACTAACAAGGCAGAGATTGATTTAAATAAAAAACTATTAATTAAAATTAAATCATTAAGCACAAGTACAACAAGAGTTTTAGTAGATGTAGACCCTATAACCCTATATTAGAAAGAGTAGTGATAATATGAAAATATATGTATATGAAGCACCTATTTTAAGAAAAAAATCTGAAAATGTAACAGAATTTAATGATGAATTAAGAAAAACTTTAGATGAAATGGTAGAAACTATGAGAAGTGCAAAAGGGATAGGACTTGCTGCCAACCAAGTTGGTATAGATAAGAGATTTTTTGTACTTGAAATTGAAGATGAAATATATAAAGTAGTTAATCCAGAAATAATAAAATTTGGTGATGATATAGTCGAATTTGAAGAAGGATGTTTAAGTATACCAGGTATATATAAGAAGGTATTAAGACCTGATACTATTTTAGTTAGATACCAAGATGAAAATGGTAATTTAATAGAAAAAGAACTAAATGATGTACCTTCTCGTGCTTTTCAACATGAATTTGATCATTTAGAAGGAGTTTTATTTATAGATAAAATAAGTCCTATGAGTAGAAATCTTATAAGAAAAAAATTAGAATTAATGAAAAAAAATAGTAGACCAAGAGAATTTTAGAGGTGATTTAATGAGAACAATTTTTATGGGTACACCAGACTTTGCCTTAGATACATTAAAATACATACATGAAAATACAGATTTATTAGCTGTATTTACAAAAGTGGATAAGGTAAATGCACGTGGAAATAAAATAATTTTTTCTCCAGTTAAACAATATGCATTAGATAACAATATAGAGATAGTCCAACCTAAGAGTCTTAGAACAGATGATGTTTATGAACTATTAAAAGAATATAATGCAGATTTAATTATAGTTGTAGCATATGGAATGATAATACCTAAAAATATTATAGATTTACCAAAATATGGAATAATTAATGTCCACTCTTCTTTATTGCCTAAATACAGAGGAGCTGCCCCTATACATGCAGCTATATTAAATGGTGATGAAAAAACTGGAGTTTCAATAATGTACATAGATGAAAAACTTGATGAAGGTGATGTAATCTGTACTTTAGAAACTGAAATTAAAAAAGAAGATAATTTAGGTACTTTACATGATAGATTAAAAGTTTTAGGTGCAGAGGGTGTAAAACAAGCAGTTGAAATGATGAAAAATGGAACAGTTAAAGCTACAAAACAAGATCATAGTTTAGCAACATTTGTTAAACCAATAAAAAAAGAAGAAACTAAGGTAGATTTTAGCAAAGATAGTTTAAGTATATTTAATAAAATAAGAGGATTAAATCCATTCCCAGAGGCTTATACAACTTTAAATGGTAAGGTGTTAAAACTATATGCTTCAGATATTACTCAATATATTGGAGATGAAGAACCAGGTACTGTAATTGATTTAACTAAAGAAGGAATAGTAGTAAAAACGGGAGATGGTGCAATAATAATAAAAGAATTGAAATTAGAAGGTAAAAAGAAACAAAGTTCATTAGATTTTATTAATGGAAGACAAATAAATAAATTAGATGTGTTGAAATAAGAAGGAGGAATATTAATGACAAAAAAATACAGTCCCAAAGATGTTTCAGGACGTATAGTAGCAAGACTTGCCCTTTATTTGGGTATATTAAAAGACTTAGAAAAGGTACAACCAGAAATTAATTCTATTGAATTAGCACAAAGAATGAATACTACTGCTGTACAAGTAAGAAAAGACTTATCTACTTTCGGTGAATTTGGAGTAAGAGGTAAAGGATATAGTGTTAGTGCATTAATTAGAGAAATAGAATCTATTTTAGGAATAGATAAAGAAAATGAAGTTATATTAATTGGTTATGGACATGTTGGTAAAATGATAGCTTGTAATACTAATGTTTTAGGCAAGGGATTTAAATTAACTGCAGTTTTTGATAAAGATTCAAGAAAGATAGGAAAAGAAATACCTAATTTAAATATAAAAGTTAGTGATGCTTCTAAATGCTTAGAATATATTGAAAAAAATAAAGTACATACAGTTATTTTAGCTATAAATGCTGAATATGCACAAGTTGTAGCTAATCAATTAATACATTCAGGAGTTGAAGCTATACTAAACATGACAGCATCTAAATTAGAATTAAATTCGAATACAGCTGTAGTAAATGCTGATATTTCAGCTAAATTAAAAGAATTAAATTTCTGGAGAATTAATCCAGAATTAAGAGGAGGAATTAATTTTGACTAAAAGTATATTAGATGGTAGATATGTATCGAATATACTGTATGAAAAATTAAAGTTTAAGTATGAAGAATTAGTTAAGATAGTAGGTAGAAAGGCAGGACTAGCTTTCATAAAAGTAGGTAATGATAAAGCTTCTACAATTTATCTTAACACTAAGACTAAAAAATGTAATGAAATTGGAATTTATCAAGAAACTTTTACATTTGACGAAAATATTACAGAAGAAGAATTGATAATAGAAATTAGAAAACTAAATGAAAATAAAAATATAGATGGTATATTAGTACAGTTACCACTGCCATCACATATTAACTATATAAAAATTATGTCAGAGATTAATCCTGATAAAGATGTAGATGGATTTCATCCTGAAAATGTAGGCAATTTATTATTTAATGATAAAGGTATATATTCATGTACACCTCAGGGTATAATGGAACTCCTTAAATTCTATAAAATTAATGTGGGGGGTAAGGATATAGTAATCATAGGAAGATCTAATATAGTTGGTAAACCTATGGCTTTAATGTTAATAAATGAGGGTGCAACAGTACAGGTATGTAACAGTAAAACTAAAGATTTGTTTCATAAAGTAAAACAGGCAGATATTTTAATCAGTGCGACAGGTGTTCCAAGATTAATAAAATCTGATTGTATTAAAGAGGGTGCTGTAATTATAGATGTAGGTATTTCTGAATTTGAAGGAAAATTATCAGGTGATGTGGATTTTGAAGATGTGTACAATAATTCTAGATTATCATACATATCACCAGTACCTGGTGGTGTTGGTCCTATGACTATATATTCGTTAATAAAAAATACTATAAGAGCTTTTGAACTTAATAATATACAATTGAAAAAAAATATGTGATATGATAAAATTAGTTTAGAAAGTTTTCTAAAAAGGAGATGTATTAAGATAAGTATTAATATAATAATTGCTCTTTTAATTAATTTAATATTTTATTATATATTGGGCGCATTTGACACAAGTTTTATGTATATAAATTATATAGAAAAAAATTATTTAAAAGAAACAGAAGAAGAAAATAAAAATAAAGTTGCTAAATTTTTGAATGGATTAATAAGATATAAAGTTACATCAAATATCATGAATCTTTTATTAATAGCAATCTATTTAAAGATATTTAATTTTAATTTTGCAATGTATTTTAAATCGAATATTTTCTCATTCGTATTATCTGTTATCATTTTAATATTATTACAAACTTTTGTTAAAGTGATTGCAAAAAAAAATATATATAAAACATTATTATTTACTATAGATTTTATAGATGTATTATCTCTATTAATATTCCCTATAGTATTAATAGTTGAATTTTTATATAAAAAATTCAATAATATTTTTAATGATGGTGATGATGTAAATGAAAGAGATATTACTGAAGAGGATATTAGAAATATTATTAACTATGCAAATAATAATGAAGTAGAAAAAGAAGAAAAAGAAATGATACATAGTATTTTTACATTTACAGATACTACGGTAAAAGAAATAATGACTCCAAGAACATCTATTATAGCTTATGATAAAGAAGAGACATTAGAAGAAGTATGGAATGATATTATAGAACATGAATTTTCACGTATACCATTATATAATGAAAGTATAGATGATATATGTGGAGTAATGTATACTAAAGATTTACTTAAATTTAAGGATAGAAAAATTAAATTAAAAGAACTGATGAAAAATATAGTATATGTTCCAGAAACAGTAACCTTAACATATATGTTAGAATTCTTTAGACAGAAACAACAACATATGGCAATAATAATTGATGAATATGGAGGTACTTTAGGATTAATAACTATAGAAGATTTACTAGAAGAAATAGTTGGAGAAATTAGAGATGAATATGATATAGAGGAGGAAAACTTTAAATCTATATCAGAAAATGTTTATGAACTATTAGGTGAAACATTAGTTGATGAAATAAATGAAAAATATGGACTATCTATTGAAGAATCTGAAGAATATGATACTATTTCAGGATATATACAATATAAACTTGAGAGAGTAGCAAATGAAAATGATAAGGTTATAAATGATGGATATATTATACAAGTATTAAAAGTTGATAATAAGAAAATAGAAAAAGTAAAACTTATTATTAAAAGATAGGAGATATGATGGAAAAATTACAAATTCAAAAATTAGACGAAATGATCAGAAGCATACCTGATTTTCCTGAACCAGGTATAATTTTTAGAGACATTACTACGGCTTTAAAAGATAAGGAAGGTTTAAAACTTATTATTGATGATTTTACGAATAGATATAAGAATAAAGGTATAGACTATGTATTAGGAGCAGATGCAAGAGGATTTATATTTGGAGCAGCAATAGCATATAACATAGGAGCAGGATTTGTTCCAGCTAGAAAATCAGGCAAATTACCAGCAGAAACTGTTAGAGCAGAATATTCATTAGAATACGGTAAAAATGCAATAGAGATTCATAAAGATGCATTTGAAAAAGATGCTAAAGTATTAATAGTTGATGATTTGTTAGCAACAGGTGGAACTGCTAAAGCTATGGTAGACTTAGTAGAAGAGCTTGGAGCTAAAGTTTATGAATTAGCATTTTTAATAGAATTATCTGATTTAAAAGGAAGAGATGTACTAAAAGGAAAAGACGTATATACGATATTACAATTTTAAATAAAAAAGAGTTTGTTTTATTAGATAAAGCAAACTCTTTTATTCTATTTTATCAATTAAATCAAGATAAGTATAAATTCTATTTTTCTTATTATTTTCTATTTTTTCAAGTATGAATTTTTCTTCTATAATATTTTCCTTTTTTATTTTTTTTATAATCAAGTCTTTTATGAATTTTTCAAAATCTAAATTGTGTATTTTTAGATAAGCCTTAATAATCTTATCATTATCTTTGGATATTTTTACAGGTATTATAATCAAAACTAACCTTTAATCAACTAATTGAGATGTTTTATATAAAGCGTAATATTGTAATATGAATATAAATAATAAAAAGAAAATACCCGTAAAAGATAAATCAATTATAAAGAAAGGTACTAAATTTAATAAAAATGTAAAAGGGAAAATGTTTAGTATTCTTTCTAAAATTTCTTCTGTTCTAATTTTATTAATAATTGCTGTAATCATAATTTCCTCCATTGTTTTATTTTTATAACACTAATATACCATATTTGTTTTAAAATTGCAACAAAAAAAATAAAAAATAAAAAAAATGTTGCTTTTTTTTAACTGTAATGCTATAATGTGTTATATAATTAAAGCTTGGAGGGAAGTTTATGATGGATTTAGGTCAAACTTTAAAAAATGCTAGAGAAAGAAAAGGGTACTCATTAAGGGAAGTTGAGAGTAAATTAAATGAAAAAGGAATAAGCTATGCACATACTAATATTAAAAGAATAGAAGATGGTGAAAGTTCTAAAACACCAATAAAAGTTTTAGCTGGACTTTGTGAAGTTTATTCTTTAGATAAAATAAATATAATGAATTTAGCAGGTGCTAAAATTGAAGAATTTGTAGAATTGAATGATTTAGTTAAAAAAGCAACATTATTTTTTGATGATAAAAGTGTAGATGAAGAAGACAAAAAGAAATTAATAGAAGTAATGAATGAGATGTTCTATAAATCAAAATTTGATAAATAAAATAAAGTCTTAAAAGGTATTATTAGCTTTTAAGACTTTTTATATTTTTATTGAAAAAAAATATAAAAAAAGGTATAATTAAATGATAGAATAATGAAAAGGAGAAGGTGATTTAATGGATAAATTAATTAGATTAAAAGAAATATTAGAAAAGAATAGAGCTTATCAACATGCTATGACTATTTTATCTTGGGATTTAGAGACTGAAGCCCCTGTAAATGCTGCATTAAGTATATCTAAAACTTTAGGAGCTCTGTCTGAGCTTTCTTATTTAACTTTAGTTAATGATGAAGTAAGAGATATAGTATATGGTGTAGATATTAATACACTAAATGAAATTGATAAAAAACTAATATTAAATTTAAGAAAAAATATATTTGATAAGATGAGTAAAATACCAGTAGATGTTTATTCTAAATATTCAGAACTTGGAACTATGTCTACACAAAAATGGGGAGAAGCAAAGAGAACTAATAATTTAGAAATTTATGCTCCTTATCTAGAAGAAGTAATAAAATATAATAAAGATTTTATTAAATATAGAGGTTATGAAGGACATCCATATAATCTATTATTAAGTGATTATGAAAATGAATTAACAGTAGAAATAGTTGATGAATTCTTCAAAAATATAAAAGATGAATTAACACCTTTTATTAAAGAAGTAATAACAAAGAAAAGAGAAGAATTAAAAGATATTAAAGCTAGATTTTTATCTAAACCTTATCCTATAGATAAGCAAAAAGAATTATCAAAAGAAATCTCTGAAATATTAAAATATGACTATAATTCAGGAGTTATAAAAGAAAGTGAACATCCATTTACTACAAGTACTAGTAATAAAGATGTAAGAATAACAACACATTATTATGAAAATGATCCGCTTTCTGCAATTTACTCTACTATACATGAAACAGGACATGCACTTTATGAGCAACAAATCTCAGATGAATATCAAGATAATTTCCTAGGAAATGGAGTATCTATGGGTATACATGAATCTCAATCAAGAATTTTTGAAAACATGTTCTGTAAAAATGATAGCTTCACTAAAGTAATATATGACTTATTAGATAAATACTTTGGTGTTGAAATTACTTTAGATGAATTTAAATTACTATTAAATGAAGTAAATACTTCATTAATAAGAGTAGAAGCTGATGAATTAACTTATCCTATACATGTAATGATAAGATATGAATTAGAAAAAGAAATATTTAGTGATTTAGAAAAAATGGAAAATGCAGAAGAAATTGCTAAAAAATGGGCAGATAAATATGAAGAATATTTAGGTGTAAGACCTAAGACTTATTCTGAAGGAATATTACAAGATGTACATTGGTCTCAAGGTTCATTTGGATATTTCTCATCTTATGCTTTAGGTTCTGCATACTCAGCACAAATATATAAAGCCATGGAAAAAGATGTAGATATAAATAAAGATTTAGCAGATAGTAATTTTGAAAACATAAATAATTGGCTAAAAGAAAAAATTCATCAGTTTGGATCATTTAAAGATCCTAAAGATGTAATTTTAAATGCAACGGGAGAAGAATTTAATTCTAAATATTATGTAGATTATTTAAAAAATAAATTTGCTAAGATTTATGGTGTAGAGGTGAAATAATGAATAATAAAAAGTTAAAAGATGAGTTTCACGATTTAGAAATTAAAAGTTTTGCAAGAGAAATGATAGAATTTATAGATGATTCACCTAGTACATATCATGTTGTAGGTAATTGTTCTACTATACTTACAGAAAATAGTTTTGAAAGACTTGAGCCTACAGAAAAATGGGAATTAAAAAAAGGTGGAAAATATTTTGTCAAAAGATCAAATTCAACTATAGTTGCATTTACTATAGGTGAAAAACTAGATGTAAGTAAAGGATTTAAAATATTTGGCTCTCATACAGATTCTCCAGGATTTAGAATCAAACCTAATCCTGTTATGACAGTAAATGGTGTAATAAGATTAAATACAGAAGTTTATGGAGGACCTATATTAAATACTTAGTTTGATAGACCTTTATCTATAGCAGGTAGAGTAGTAGTAAGAACTAATGATATTTTCAGGCCTAAAACTATGAAAATTAAAATAGATGAACCTATACTTACTATACCTAATTTAGCTATACATCAAAATAGAGAAGTTAATAACGGAGTTAAAATAGATAGACAAAATGATACTTTACCTATAGTAGGTTTAGTAAATGAAAGTTTTGAAAAAGATGAATTCTTATTAAACTTAATTTCTGAAAAATGCAAAATAAAGAAAGAAGATATATTAGATTTTGATCTTTATGTTTATGCAACAGAAAAAGGTAGTTTAGTAGGTTTAAATCAAGAATTTATTTCAGCTCCTAAACTTGATAATTTAGTTTCTGTATATTCTGGATTATTAGGACTTGTTGAAGCTGAAAATGCTGATAACCAGATTAATGTATTTGTAGGATTTGATAATGAAGAAATAGGTTCAGCTACTAAACAAGGAGCAGATTCTAATTATTTATCTAATGTATTAGAAAGAATAATTTATTCTTTAGGAATGGATAGAAATACATTCTTAACTATGCTTTCTTCATCATTTATACTTTCAGCAGATGGTGCACATGCAGCACATCCTGCATACTTAGGTAAAAGTGATCCTACAAATCTAGGAAAACTTAATGATGGAGTTCAAATAAAAATAAGTGCAAATCAAAGATATACATCAGATGGTTTCTCCATATCTGTTGTAAAACAAATTATAGAAGGTACTGATATTAAAATACAATTTTTTGTAAATCAATCAAATGAAGTTGGAGGTTCAACTATAGGACCAATATCGTCAACACACTTAGATATAGATTCAATAGATTTAGGTGTACCAATGTTAGCTATGCATTCGGTAAGAGAATTATGTGGAGTACATGATTTATTTTATCTTAAAGAATTAGCTAAAGAATTTTTCAGTAAAAATTAATATGTAAAGGAGAACGATAATTGGAAAGAAATGATATAATAATAAAAAATGTCTCAAAAAGTTTTGGGGGAGATAAAATATTAAAAGATGTAAGTTTAGAAATTAAAAAGGGAGAATTTTTCTCTATACTTGGACCAAGTGGATGTGGAAAAACTACACTTTTGAGAATGATAGCTGGATTCATATATCCAGATAGCGGAGAGATAATAGTAAATAATGAAAGAATTGATAAATTACCTCCTGAAAAAAGAAATGTTAATACGGTATTTCAAAATTATGCCCTATTTCCAACTATGTCAGTATTTGATAATGTTGCATTTCCTTTAAAACTAAAAGGTATTTCAAAAGAAGAAATAGAAAAAGAAGTAAATAAATATTTAGATTTAGTAGGTTTATTAGAACATAAAAATAAAATGCCTGAAAATCTTTCTGGGGGACAAAAACAAAGGGTTGCAATAGCAAGAGCCTTAATAGGTAAACCTGACGTATTATTATTAGATGAGCCACTTTCAGCATTAGATGCAAAATTAAGACAAAAACTTTTAATTGAACTTGATACTATACATGATGAAGTTGGAATAACATTCGTGTTTGTAACTCATGATCAAGAAGAAGCACTTTCAGTTTCAGATAGAATAGCTGTAATGAATAAAGGTGATATTTTACAAGTAGGAACTCCTAATGAAATATATGAAAAACCAAATGATGAATTTATAGCTGACTTTATAGGTGAAACAAATTTCTTAACTGGAGAAATTACAGAAGTATTTGAAAATTATGCTTTAGCTATTTCAGATGAAATAGGAGAATTTAAAGTTGAACTTGATAAACCAGTAAAAGTAGGAGATAAAGTTAAATTAACTTTAAGACCAGAAAAAATAAAGGTTGATGTAAAAGTTCCTCGTGAAAATCCTAAATATAAGGTACTTAGAGGGGTAGTTGATGAAGTTATTTATTCAGGGTTCCAATCAAAACTATTTATAAAAGTTGAAGGTTCAAATAGAATAATTAGAGCATTTGATCAACATAGGGAATTTTTAGAAGAAGAAGAACTATTTGAATGGAAAGAAAAGGTGTATTTCTACTGGAATTATGAAGATGCATATCTAGTGGAGGTGTTCTAATGGCACGTAAAGACATACTACAAGAAAAATCTACACTAAGATATCTATATTTTTTGCCAATAACTATATGGATGAGCATATTTTTTGCAATTCCTACTGCAATAATAGTATATTTTAGTTTCTTAAAAAAAGGTGCTTATGGAGGTATTTCTAGTTATACTAATTTTACCTTAAAGGCATATAAAGATATATTTGCATCACAAGATATATTTAAAATAGTTTTAAAAACACTAAATTTATCTGTAATTATTACTATTATAACTATACTTATTGCAATACCAACTGCATACTTTATTTCTCGTTCAAAGAGAAAAAACCTATGGTTATTATTAGTTGTAATACCATTTTGGACTAACTTTTTAGTAAGAATATTTTCTATAGTTGCCCTTATAGGTAATAATGGAATATTAAATAGATTTTTAGTTAAAATATTTTTCTTAGATAAACCTTTAGATTTATTATACAATAGAAATGCTGTAATTATTATTTCTGTATATATATTCTTACCTTATGCTATATTACCGCTATATACAGCTATAGAAAAATTCGATTTTTCACTGATAGATGCAGCAAGGGATTTAGGTGCAAGTAATTTTACTGCACATATGAAGATATTTTTACCAGGAATAAAAAATGGAATAATAACAGCTTTAGTATTAACATTTGTACCTGCAATAGGATCATATGCAGTACCAGATTTAGTTGGAGGAACAGATGGAATAATGCTTGGGAATATTATAGCTACAAGAATGTTTAGTTTAAGAGATTGGCCATCAGCATCGGCTATTTCTACTCTATTTATACTTATTACTTCAGTATTTGTATGGATAGGAATAAAAGCAGATAAGGATGGTGATGAATAATGAATGAAAAAAGAAGATTTTCTTTATTCTTTTTCGTATTAGTAATGATTTTTTTCTATTTACCAATAATAATGTTAATATTATTATCTTTTAATTCAAGTAAAGGTTATGAATTTAAATCTTTTTCATTAAGATGGTATATAGATTTATTTACAAAATCACCAAGACTGTGGCAAGCTTTTGGAAGAAGTATAATTATTGCAATATCTTCTTCTGCAGTTTCTGTTGCTATTGCAATACTTGGTGCAATAGGTATAAAATGGTATAACTTTAAAGTTAAATCATATGTTAAGGTATTAAACTATATTCCTTTAGTAATACCAGATTTAATAATAGGGGTTTCATTACTTTTATTCTTTAATATGAATTTTGCTAAAATACCTTTAGGTATGTTTACAATATTTATTGCACATACGACATTTAATATACCTTTTTCTCTATTTATATTAATGTCTAGATTATCTGAATTTGATTTTTCTATAGTAGAAGCGTCAAGAGATCTAGGTGCAACAGAGTTTCAAACTTTAAATAAAGTAATATTACCTACCATGGTTCCAGGTATAATATCAGCCTTTTTAATGTCTCTAACATTATCACTTGATGATTTCGTAATTACAAGTTTTGTTACAGGTACAAATTCTGATACTTTACCAATACAAATATATTCAATGCTTAAATTTGGTGTAAGTCCAACTATTAATGCATTGTCAACTATATTAATACTAGGAACTTTAGTTCTAGCACTTTCGTCAAGAAAATTACAAAAATATATGTTGAGTTAAATATTTAATACTCTCTTTATTGTTTAAACAGTGAAGAGAGTTCTTTATTTCTAAACTTCACTTTTTGTTTTATATAACAATTCCCTTAGAATATCCATAACCATATTGTAAATAATTTTTTCATTTAGTATAATAATCTTATACAAAATATGGAGGGAATTTTATGAAGAAAATTATGTTAACAGTATTATCAATAACAACGCTTTTTGCTTGTAGTAGTATAAAAACTTTAGAAGTTGAGGATAAAGACTTCGTACTTGAGAGCATACAATATACAGAAAATGATAAAATAAATGCTTTAGGTAAAGGAATGACTTTAGAGTTTGAAAATAAAAAACTATCAGGTAAAAGTTCAGTAAACAATTTTTTTGCAGAATATAAGGTGGAAAATAACAAGTTGATAGTAGATGGCTTAGGTATTACAAGAATGGCTGGAGATCCAAAGGATATGGAATTAGAAACAGAATATTTAAATGCTTTACAAACTAATAAACATATTAGTAAAGAAGGAGAAAAATTAGTGCTTGAATCACAAAATGGAATGAAACTTATTTATACTAAAGAAATAGATGATGATGTTTTAGAAAATAAAAGTTTTAAATTAATAAATCCTGAATTTTCAGGTGCAGAAATTACTATAGGGTTTAAAGATGATAATGTATTTGGAAAAAGTGGTGTAAATAACTATTTTACAACATATGAAATTGAAGATAATGTATTAATATTACAAACTATAGGTTCAACATTAATGGCTGGAGATCAAAAAACAATGGATCTTGAATTTAAATACCTAGCTATGTTAAATAATGTGATAGGAATTGAATATGAAAATAACAAATTAACTCTTTATACTAAAGATAATCAAAAATTAATATTTAATGAAGTAAAATAGTACCTAGGTACTATTTTATTTTATTAATAAATATAAGACAATTACAATTATTAATAATATAAATCTATAAATTATTTTTTTGAAAATTGGAAATATTAATGGAAGTCCATTAAGTACTATTAAAAAAGTGATGAAAATAATTAAATCTTTGTGTTCTTTCATGTTTACTCCTTTGAAAAAATATATATTTAATATATATCATTTTTTAATTTACAATTCAATGTTTTTCCTATTTTTTTACATTAATCTATGGTATAATTTAAATAAATCAACTTAAAGGATGTAGATATGGTTAATAAATTTGATGAATTGATTAATGAAAGAAAAGAATTTCAAAGAAAATCAGACGGTGTGTCTGAAGTTAAAATTTTACGTGAAATAGTTAAGATGGCTAAAGATTTTTATGGTGAAATGTCAAATGAGTATATATATTATCTTAATGAATTAGGTGGTTCTGCTAAATATATAGGAGAATATGAATTAGGTATAAAAAGCTTAGAAGAAGCACTTTCTTTAATAGAAAAAAGAGAGGGTAGAAGATCGGTTGCTTATGGTACCTCTCTTTTAAATATAGCTGAAGTATATAGATTTAGAGGAGATTTAGATAAAATAGAAAAAATATATTTAGAAGTTTTATCTGTTTTTGATGAAAACAAGATGCAAAAAGAATATATTTATGCTGGACTTTGTAATAACATTGGTATTTTTTATCAAAATACATCAAGGGTTAGTGAAGCTATATCTTATCATGAAAAAAGTTTAAATATATTAGTTGATATGCCAGAACATTTAGTTGAACTTGCAACTACATATAATAATCTAGTTATGCCATATAAAGAAATAGGAGAAATGAAAAAGGCATATTCAAATTTAGAAAATGCTTTAGAAATTTATGCAGCTACTTTAGGTAAGAATCATTCTATGTATGGAGCAGCATTAAATAATAAGGCTATACTTAAATTTGAAGAAGGAGATTTTGTTAGTGCTTTAAATATATTTGAAACTGCATTAGATATTACAAAAAAATCTTTTGGAGAAAATAGTTTAAATTATCAAAATCTTTTATCTAATGTTGAATATATAAGAGATTTGATTAAGAAAACACAAAAAGAAGTTGATATAGAAGTTACTAGTGATTCAAAACTTATTGATATTTCTAGAGAATATACTAAGAAATATATATTACCAAAAATTAAAGAGAAAAATGAGGAACTATTAAGTAAGATTACCATAGGCCTTATTGGTGAAGGTTCAGAAGTAATAGGATATGATGATGAATATTCAAAAGATCATGATTATACTTTTATGCCCTTATTATTATTAAATAATGAAGATTATGAAAAATATTCTAAGGAATTAGAAGACATTTTACTATCTCTACCTCAGGAATTTTTAGGAATAAAACATGTTAATAATGATGTTATTGCTGAAAGACGTGGAGTAAAAAAAATAGGAGATTATTTATATAAATTTATAGGTAAAGAAGAAGCAAACTTAACTATAGAAGATTATAGAAAAATACCAGAATATGCGTTGTTTGCATTAACTAGTGGAGAAATATTTTATGCAGGTAATGATGAATTTACATCTATAATTCAAACTTTAATATATTATCCAAATATAATTAGAGAAAATAAGATAGCTACAGTATGTACACGTATTGCACAAAGTGGACAATATAACTATTTAAGATTAATGAAAAGAGAGGATAAGATAGCTGCTAATATGGCTAAAAGTGTATTTATAGAAAATGTAATACATTTAGTATACTTATTAAATTCTAAATATATGCCTTTCTATAAATGGTCATCTCGTGGTCTTAAAGATTTACCTATTTTAGGTAAAGATATGGAAAAAAGAATACTTGAATTGATTGACAATACAGTACTTGATAAGCATCAAATGTCTAATAGAATTGAAGAAATATGCTATTTCCTTGTAGAAGAAATTAAAAAACAAGGACTTAGTAAAGAAAAAGGATATTTTATGGTAAATCATGCTGCATATATACAAAAAAATATAGATGATGAATTTTTAAAATTATGGACACCTTTTGAAGATTAGGAGAAGTTATGGAAAGAAATGATTTGATAAAAGAGATTATAGACAGAGAATGGGAAATGTTTACTGTTCTTAAGAATACAGGAGGACCTGCAGAATGTCAAAATAATAAACCTGAATTTATAGTTATGAGAAAAGGACAATGGGATAATTTGCCTATAAATATATTACAAAGTTACTTAATAGATTTAAAAAAAGCAGAAGAAATAGGTAGAAATTTACTTGAAGAAAAATATATAAGAATGATGGAATTTTCAGCTCCTGAAGAATTTGAAGGTGTAAAAGATTTGCTTCCTGCATTATCACCGGGTGTAGAAGTATTGATAAAAAAAATAGAAAAAACATATCTTGCATGGGGAGATGAATTTGAGGCAAAATTCCCTAAATTCTCTAAACTATGTAGACCTTTAAGAAGTGAAGGGGATCAACCTGAAAGAGCTTCAGTTCAAACGTATTTAAGAGGAGAACTTTGTAGTTATTCACTTAAAACAATACTTTTTTACTCAGATTATATAGAAGATTGTGTTAAAAAAGGAATAAATTTAATTTATGAAACACATAGTGAAGTTGTAAAAATGAAAGGATTTGAATCTATAGAAGCAGTAGAAGTGTCGCTTGTAATTTAATATGAAATATGTTAAAATAATACAATAAAATTAATAAATAAAGGTGATTGACATGTTGATTAATTATGAAATTTTTAAACTAAAATTAGAAAATAAAATTAAAAAAAATCAAGAATTTTACAATGAACTACTAATAAACACTTTAGATAATCCCAAAAGATATATTGGGAATTTCAGAATTAGTAGTGCAGAGACTAAATTAATTCAGAATGTCACACAGAGTAATGAAATAAAATTTGGGGATTTTTTGGAGGATATTATTACAGACTATATTTCGATTATGGGATATAATAATTTAGAAAAAAAAATTGGTTTTGGTGAAGACGGAAGTTTTCTTAGTTCAGATCAAATTTTTTTAGATAAAAATTCAATAATATATTTAATAGAACAAAAAGTTAGAGACGATCATGATAGTACAAAGAAAAGAGGGCAGATAAATAACTTTATAAATAAAATTAATACTTTAATAGAAAAGTATCCAAACAATAATATAATTGCAAGTATGTGGTTTATTGATGATATGTTGAAAAAAAATAGAAAATATTACCAAGAGGAAATAGAAAAAATAAATTTAAATAATACAGAAATAAAATTATTCTATGGGAAAGATATTTTCGAATTTTTATTTGATAGGTTGGATGTTTGGGATGAACTTATATCACATATACTTAAATTTAAATTAGAAGAAGAAATAGCTTTAAGTATACCAGATTTTGATATGAGTGAAGAAATTTTTAATGCACTTAAATTTATGAAAAAAATAAGTGAAATGAGTAAAGAAGAAATAAAAAATAATAATAGATATAAGAAGATTAAAAGATTATATAAAAATTTATTTTCAAATAAACCTGATTATGTAGAGTTAAGAAAACTATTATTTAAAAATGGATATAATTTAAATAGAATTGAAAAATTTAAAGTGGAAGTTGATTTAATAAAATAAGGTGAAAATATGAAAAAAAATACATTTCCTATAAATAAAATAAATACAGTAAAATTAGGCGATAGCATTGAAGAATTAAAATTAATTCCGGATAATTCAGTAGATTTAATTTTTGCAGATCCACCCTATAATATGCAATTAGATGGTATATTGAAAAGGGTCGATGGTTCAGAGTTTAAAGGTGTTGAAGGTTCTAAATGGGATGAGTTTGAAAGTATTGAAGATTATAAAAAATTTACATATGAATGGTTAAAAGAAGCTAAGCGTATATTGAAAAAAAATAAGTCTTCTTTATGGGTAATAGGTTCGTTTCAAAATATATATTTGGTTGGAAATATTTTACAAGAATTAGGATTTTGGATAATAAATGATGTTATTTGGTCCAAAACAAACCCAACTCCAAATTTTATGGGTACAAAATTTACTAATAAACAAGAAACATTACTATGGGCAACTCCTTCAAAAAAAACAAAATATACATTTAATTATAAGACTATGAAAGAATTAAATGGTGGGAAACAAATGACTAGTATTTGGGAAATACCAGTTTCTACAGGTAATGAACGCCTTAAGGATAATAATGGAGAAAAGTTACATCCTACACAAAAACCAGAAAAATTATTATACAACATTATTATTTCTTCAACTCAAAAAGGAGATTTAATATTAGATCCTTTTTCAGGCACTGGAACTACAGCGGCTTTAGCTAAAAGATTAGGAAGGAAATATTTTGCAATTGAGAAAGATACAAAATATTATAAATATTCAGTTGAACGTATTAATTTAGAAATAGAAAAAAGTGATGATTATATAAACGCAAAATTTGATATAAAACCACCGATTGTTAAGTTTAAGGAATTAGTAGAGAAACAATATATTTTTAATAATGAAAAAGTATATTTTAAGAAAACAGAACTTTATGCTAATATATCGGAAGAGAAAGAATTATATTATGAGGGTAAACACTATGGTATTTCTAAATTAGGAGGTATTTTGAGTGGAATTGAATCAAATGTTAATGGTTGGGAAGTGTGGTATGTAGAAAGAAATGGGGAAAAAGTATCCATTTCAGATATACGTGATGAATATAGAGATAAAGAATTAAATTTTAAATAATATAGATATGATAAAATTAAATAATTAGGAGGAAAAATGTTAAAGATTACTTTGCCAGATGGAGCGCTTAGAGAAGTAGAAAGCATGAGTGTTATAGAATTTGCAAAAACTATATCAACTAGCTTAGCTAAAAAAACAGTTGGAGCTTTCTTTAATGGCACGCAAGTAGATATTACATATAATTTAGATGAAGATGGTACTTTAGAATTAATAACAACAGATAGTCCTAAGGGATTAGAAATATTAAGACATAGTACAGCACATGTAATGGCAGAAGCTGTTATGAACCTGTTTCCAAGTACTAAAGTTACTATAGGTCCAGCAATAGAAAATGGATTCTATTATGACTTTGATACTGAAAGACCTTTTACTGAAGAGGATTTAGTAAATATAGAAAAAGAAATGAAAAAATTAATTAAACAAAATGAAAAATTCTCAAGAACAGTTTGGTCTAGAGAAGAAGCTAGAAAACATTTTGAAAATGAAGGTCAAAACTATAAAGTAGAAATACTTGATTCACTTGAAGGAGAGGAATTTAGTATATATACACAAGGGAAATTTACAGATTTATGTAGAGGAACTCATTTACCTTCGACAGGATATATTAAAGCATTTAAATTATTAAATTCAGCAGGAGCATATTGGAGAGGTGATTCTAATAATAAAATGCTTCAAAGAATTTATGGAACAGCTTTCTATAGTCAAGATGAATTAGATGCATATATCAAACAAGTTGAAGAAGCAGAAAGAAGAGATCACAGAAAATTAGGTAAACAATTAAACCTATTCTTCTTAGATGAACATGGACCAGGATTCCCTTTCTTTATGCCTAAAGGTACTAGATTATTCAACAGATTACAAGAATTATGGAGAATAGAACATAACAAACAAGGTTATGATGAAATAAAAACTCCTATTATGCTTGATAAAGAATTATGGGAAATCTCAGGACACTGGTTTAACTATAGAGAAAATATGTATACATCAGTTATAGATGAAAAAGTTTATGCGATTAAACCTATGAATTGTCCAGGATCTATAATAGCATATAAGAATAATTTACATTCATATAAAGATTTACCATTAAAATATGCTGAAATGGGACATGTACATAGACATGAATTCTCAGGAGCTTTACATGGATTAATGAGAGTTAGAGCATTTACACAAGATGATGCTCATGTATTCTGTACACCTGATCAAATTAAAGACAGTATAAAAGAAATAGTAAATCTATATGATAAATACTATAAATTATTTGGGTTTGATTTCCACGTAGAACTTTCAACTAAACCTGAAAAAGCAGTTGGAGATGACAAAGTATGGGAAATTTCTGAAAAAGCCTTAGAAGAAACATTGCAAGAATTAGGAATAGAATATAGAATAAATCCAGGAGATGGAGCTTTCTATGGTCCTAAGATAGATTTCAAAATGAAAGATTCTATAGGAAGAATTTGGCAAACAGGAACTATACAACTTGATATGAACTTACCTGCAAGATTTAATATGAGCTATATAGGTAAGGATGGAGAAAAACATGAGCCAGTAATGATACATAGAGCTATGTTTGGATCTCTTGAAAGATTTATGGGAATATTAATAGAACACTATGCTGGAGCATTCCCTGTATGGCTTGCACCAACACAAGTAAAAATAATGACTATTTCAGCTGAACAAGTTGACTATGCAACTAAATTACATAAGAGATTACTTGATTTAGGTATAGGGGCTGAACTTGATATTAGAGATGAAAAAATAGGATATAAGATCAGAGAAGCAAATGGAGATCAAAAAATACCTGTACAATTAGTAATAGGTAAAAATGAAGTATTAGAAAATACAGTAAATGTTAGAAGATTTGGTTCTACTGATAGCACAACTAAAAATGTAGATGAATTCATCAAAGAATTATTAGATGAAATAAATATACAATTTTAGTTCATAAGGAGGAGTTATATGTATAATGATAAAGAATTAAATGGTAGAATAGATTCAGGTATATTTGGTTCATATTTATGGATGGGTATAGGGCTTTTAATTACCTTCGGTATTATGTATGCTTCTATATATAATTTACAATTAGTACAAATTTCTTTTACTCTTAATAGATTTTCTATATTACTTATTCTTGCTATAGCAATAGGTATGAGATTTATAATTGTAAAAGCAAATGCATTTGTATTAAAACTGGTATTTATAGGATATTCAGCATTTTTAGGTATATTATTAATCCCTATAATGTTTGCATATGAAACAGCATCTATTATGACACTATTTGGAGCATCATCTGCAATGTTTATAGGTATGAGTGCTTATGGATATTTTACAGGTTCTAATCTACAAGGTTATTCAAAATATTTATTTGGTGGTATTTTAGGTATAATAGTAATGACATTATTAAATAACTATTTATTTAGAAACAATGCTTTAGATATAGCTATTTCAATTATAGGTTTATTAATATTTATAATTTATACTGCAGTAGATACTCAAAGAATTAAAACTATGTTACTTGAAGCATATTATGAAGGTGAAACAGAATTAGTAGAAAAAGTTAAGATTTTTGGAGCTTTAATGCTATATCTTGACTTCATAAACATGTTCCTATATCTATTATCTTTATTTGGAAAAAGAAGAAATTAATAATTTGTACATGCATCTTTTAGGATGCATGTCTTTTTATTTGTAAAAGCAATAAAAATATGTTAAAATATAGAGTAATAACAAGGGTGGAGTAAGTAATTTTAAAGAACTTTTATACAAGAGTTTTTTAATGTTATTTGCTCACTCTTAAAATAATAAATAGGAGGACATTATGTTTGATAAAAAAACTTACATTTTAAATGTATCAGGAAAAGATGTAAAAGTTGAAACAGGAGAAATTGCAAGACAAGCAGGTGGTTCAGTTGTAGTAACTATGGGTGGAACTACAGTACTTGTAACTACAACTAGAAGTAAGGAAGTAAAAGATGGACAAGATTTCTTTCCATTAACTGTAGACTATATTGAAAAATTTTACGCTACAGGTAAGTTCCCAGGAGGGTTTATTAAAAGAGAATCTAAACCTTCAACAGAAGAAATATTAATTTCAAGACTTATAGATAGACCTATAAGACCTTTATTTCCAGAAGGTTTCTTTAATGCAGTTCATGTAGTAATAAATGTAATTAGTTTTGATGGTATTAATATGCCAGAAGATATAGCTACTATAGGGGTATCTTTTGCATTAGAATTATCAGATATTCCATTTAGTGGGCCTGTAGCTGGTGTTACTGTTGGATATATGAATGGAGAATATATTATTAATCCAGAAAAAGAACAAAGAGATAACATGGATATTTACTTATCAGTTGCTGGTACAAAAAGTGCTATAACTATGGTTGAAGCTGGGGCAAATGAAGTAAGTGAAGAAGAAATGCTTAATGCAATAATGTTGGGGCATGAGGCTATAAAAAATATTTGTGAACAACAAGAAGAAATTTTAAATACTTTAGGTATAGAGAAAATGGAATTTAAAGGTATTGTATATGATGAAAGAGTAACTAATTTCTTAGATTCATATACAGGGGATTTAAAAAATGCTATCTTAGTTCCAGGGAAATTAGAAAAATATGAAGCTATAGATAATTTATGTGATAGTTTATTATCTAAATTTAAATTAGAAATAGCAAAAGAAATGTTATCTAAAGAAAAAACAGAAGAAGAAAGATTATTAGAATTAATAGGTGAAAATAAAACTAAGTCTATGGATGAATTAGTTAAAGAATTTAAAAACTATTATCATGATTTAGAAAAGAAAATTGTAAGAGAATTAATAATATTTGATAAATATAGAGCAGATGGAAGAAAAATTGATGAAATAAGACCACTAAATGCTCAAATAGATGTATTAAAGATGCCACATGGTTCAGCTTTATTTACTCGTGGAGAAACACAAGCTTTAGTTGTGGCAACACTAGGTTCTAAAGAAGATGAACAAATTATAGATGGTATGGAAGGAGAGTATAATAAAAAATTCTTCTTACACTATAACTTCCCTCCATTTTCAGTAGGTGAAGCAGGATTTATGAGAGCACCAGGAAGAAGAGAATTAGGACATGGAAACTTAGCAGAAAGAGCACTTAAAGCTGTAATGCCATCAGTAGATAATTTTCCATATACAGTAAGAGTTGTATCTGAAATAACTGAATCTAATGGTTCTTCATCTCAAGCATCAATTTGTGGAGGATCTCTTGCATTAATGGCTGCGGGTGTACCTATAAGAGGAACTGTTGCAGGTATAGCTATGGGATTAATTAAAGAAGATGAAAACTTTACTGTACTTACAGATATTCAAGGTTTAGAAGATCACTTAGGAGATATGGACTTTAAAGTTGCTGGTACTAAAAAAGGTATAACTGCTATACAAATGGATATTAAAATAGAAGGTATAAATAAAGAAATAATGGAAATAGCTCTTAGTCAAGCACTAAAAGGTAGAATGCATATAATAGAAGTTATGGAAGCTACAATACCAGAACCAAGACCAAACTTACCAGAAAATGCACCTAAGATTATTAACTTAAGAATAGATCCAAGTAAGATTGCTGCATTAATAGGACCAGCAGGTAAAGTAATTAAGTCTATTATTGAAGAAACAGGAGTTAAAATTGATGTTGAAGATGATGGAAGAGTAGCAATATTTGGTATAGATCAAGATATGATGAATAGAGCTTATGAATTAGTTACACAATATACTCTTACAGTTGAATTAGATAAGGTATATAAAGGTAGAATAACTAAACTTGCTAAATTTGGAGCATTTGTTGAATTAGCACCGGGTACTGAAGGATTATTACATATATCAGAAATATCTCATAAGAGAATAAAACAAGTAGAGGACGTACTTAAAGTTGATGATATGGTTGATGTAAAAGTAATAGCTTTAGAGGATAATAATAAATTTAGTTTAAGTATGAAAGCTTTAATTGAAAAAGAGGAAGTTAAAGAAGAAAATAATGAAGGAGAGTAATGGTATGCTTAATAAAATAAATTTACCTAACAAACTAACTTTAATAAGAATAGTATTAACACCTATCTTATTATTACTAATGATATTTAAATATGAAGCAAGTACATTAACAGTAAGTAAAGTATTATTACATATATTAGTAGTTCTACTTTTTGCTTCAATTGCATTAACAGATTTTTTTGATGGATATATTGCAAGAAGAGATAATTTAGTAACAAATTTTGGGAAATTACTTGATCCTATAGCTGATAAAGTATTTGTTTTTTCGGTTTTAATAGTTTTAGTAAAATATAATATGTTATCTATATGGATGGTAATAATACTGCTAGCAAGAGAATTTGTTGTAGTAGCTATTAGAATGTTAATTTTAGAAAATGGTGGAGAAGTTGTTGCTGCAAGTTCTTCAGCAAAACTTAAAACAGCAACTCAAATGATAGCTTTATTATTTGCTTTATTATTCCCTTTTGGTAAAGTTATTAATTCTTTAGTATTATTACCTGCTGTAGTATTTTCAATCATTTCAATGTTGGAGTACTACAACTTAGTTAAAAAATATATTGGGGAGGATATGTAAATTGGAATATAAACAAAGTATTGAGGAAGTATTAAAACAACAAAGTGTAGATAGAAATATTGGTTTAAGTGAAGAAGAAGCTAAAATAAGGCTTGAAAAATATGGAGAAAATAAATTAGAAGAAACTAAGAAAAAATCACTTGTTTCAAGATTTATAGATCAATTAAAAGATGTATTAATTTATGTTCTAATCATAGCTTCTATTTTAAATGTAATTGCACATTATCCTGATGGATTTACAGAAGCTGGAATTATACTAATGGTTGTATTAATAAATGCAGTAGTAGGTGTAGTTCAAGAAGCTAAGGCAGAAAAAACTTTAGAAGCTCTTAAAAAACTTTCTTCTCCTAAAGCATTAGTTAGAAGAGAAGGTAAAGTTTATGAAATTGATTCAAAATATATAGTTCCAGGCGATATATTAGTAATAGATGCTGGAAGATATATACCAGCAGATTTAAGATTAATAGAAACTCAAAATTTACAAGTAGAAGAATCAGCATTTACTGGTGAATCTCATGTAGTTACTAAGGATGCAAATTTCATAACTAATGAAGATAATCTTCCTATGGGGGATAAATTAAATCTAGCTTATTCATCAACTCTTGCAACTTATGGAAGAGGAGAAGGAATAGTAATAACAACAGGTATGAATACTGAAATAGGTAAAATAGCAAAAGCTTTAAATACTGATGAAGACAGTACTACGCCTTTACAAAAAAAATTAGATAAGTTAGGGAAAACTTTAGGATATATAGCTATAGTAGTATGTTTAATAATATTTGGATTAGGTGTAATGCAAGGTAGAGGTCCTGTTGAAATGATGATTACAGCCGTATCACTTGCAGTTGCAGCAATACCAGAAGGTTTAGTTGCTATAGTTGCTATAGTATTATCTACTGGTGTTACAAGAATGACTAAAAATAAGGCTATAGTTAAAAGATTACCTGCTGTTGAAACTTTAGGTTCAGTTAATGTAATATGTTCTGATAAAACGGGTACATTAACACAAAATAAGATGACTGTAGTTAAAGATTATTCTATGGATAATAAGGAATTATTAATGTCAGGTCTTTCATTATGTTCTGATGCTACAACTACTGTAGGAGATCCTACAGAAATAGCATTAGTTGTTTATGCTGAAAAACATGGATTAATGAAGGATGAATTAAATAATAAAAATAAACGTATAAATGAATTTGCATTTGATTCAGATAGAAAATTAATGTCTACACTACATGAAAATGGAGATAAATATATTTCATTTACTAAAGGTGCTATAGATAATATTATTTCATTATGTAAATATATTAAAGTTGGTAATGAAGTAGTTGAAATGACTGAAGAACATAGAAAACACATATTAGAAAAAAGTATAGAGATGTCTAATGAAGCACTAAGAGTTTTAGGGCTTGGATATAAGGAAAGTGATGTATACTTAGAGTGTGAAGATTTAGAAGATAATTTAATATTAGTAGGTATAGTTGGTATGATAGATCCTCCAAGAGAAGAGGTAAAAGATTCTATTTTAACTGCACAAAAAGCAGGAATTAAAGTAGTAATGATTACAGGGGATCATAAAAATACTGCAGTAGCTATAGCTAAAGAATTAAATATAGCTAAGGACATTTCAGAAAGTATTACGGGGCCTGAAATTGATGAATTAGATAAAGAATATTTCTATGAAAATGTAGATAAATATTCTGTTTTTGCAAGAGTTTCTCCTGAACATAAAGTTAATATAGTAGAAGCTTTAAAATTAAAAGGTAACATTGTTTCTATGACAGGAGATGGAGTTAATGATGCACCATCACTTAAAAAAGCTGATATAGGGGTTGCTATGGGTATTACAGGTACTGATGTTTCAAAAGGAGCAGCAGATATGATATTACTTGATGATAATTTTACAACTATAGTTAAGGCAGTAGAGGAAGGAAGAAATATATATAATAATATTAAGAAAACTATTATGTTCTTACTTTCATGTAATTTAGGGGAAGTAATATGTATATTCTTTGCTACATTATTAGGTTTACCTATACCTTTAGTTGCAACACAACTATTATGGATTAACCTTGTTACAGATACATTACCTGCTATTTCATTAGGGTTAGATCCAGGGAATAAATTAGTAATGGATGAAAAACCACGTTCTCCAAAAGAAAGTTTCTTTGCAAGAGGTGCTGCTACACGTGCATTTGTAGGAGGGACTCTAATAGGGTTATTTACATTACTTGCATTCTACATAGGTTTAAGAGAAGAAGGATTTAAAACTATTACTGAAATAAGAAGTTTAACAGAAGGTCATCCAGCTCTTATGCATGCAAGAACTATGGCTTTCATAGTTTTAACTGTTTCTCAGTTATTCTATTCATATACTATGAGGGTAGAGGATACTACTTCATTTAAAATTGGAATATTTAGTAATAAATATTTAAATATTTCTTTTGTTATAGGATTGGTATTACAAATATTATTAATAAATATACCTTTTGTTGCTAAAATATTTAGAGTACAAAGTTTAGGTATATTTGATTGGGATGTTGTAATAATATTAGCACTAATTCCATTTATAGTTAATGAATTAATTAAAGTATTTATTAAATTTAAAAAATAATTAGAAAGGAGCTGAATTTATGAAGAAAACTATTTTACTTTTATCTTTATTATTATTTTCATGTTCAAATAAAAGTGAAGATATAATAAATCAATTAGAAACTGATAAAAATGGTATAGAAGTTGAGATAGTTTCTGTAGATTCAGCTCACTTATCTAAATTACTAGATAGTAAAAATGAGGAAATAGCTAAGTTCTTTTCTGAAACAGATTTAAAAAAGTTTGATGAAAAAAATATAGATGCAAACCAAGTTTTAATATATATTGAAGAAGCTAAAAATGGTGATGCAAATGCTATAAATTCACTTTCATATATATATTTTCTGTTAGGAGATAATTCTAAATTAAAGGAAATATTAGAGCTAGGTTTAAAAAATAATGTGAAGGAAGCAGTATTTAATTTAGCTTTATTAGAAATGGAAGCAAAACATTTTGATAAAGCTCTTTCGTATTTTGAAAGACTACCTAAGGATTATAAGCCTAAGGAAATAGAAAATATTAAGAAGAATATTTATTTAAATATTGCTTCAATTGCATTAAAAGATGAAAATTATGATGATGCGGTTTCAAGTTTAATTAAGGTCTATGAAATGGGAAAAAAAGAATTAGATTATGAAATTGCAAATATATATAGATTAAAAGGAGATAAAGCTAATCTAGAAAAGTGGTTAGTAGTTTCTTCAAAAGCAAAAAATATAAATGCAAAAAAAGATTTAGCTGAGATCTATTATCACAGAGGTGAAATAGAGAAATCACTTAAATTATTCGAAGAATTATATTATCTAGGTGAGATAGAATTTGCTCGTATGCTTTATTTTGTTAACTTACAATTATTAAATAACAATGAAGCACTTAAGTGGTATAAGGTATCAAGAAGTCTAGGTATAGTTGAAAAAAATAATGAAATGGAAAAATTAAAAGGTTTTTACAATTAAAAGAGGTGAACATGAAAAAAATAATAATATATACTATGTTTAGTATTTTGTCTTTTTCTTTTTCTGCAAAATTATCAGAAAATTTAAATGATGAAATGCTTAGTAGTTTATATACTAATCATTTAATGTATAAAAGTATGTATATTGGTGATGAAAATAAAAATACTTACTATAAATATAATGAAACAAGTACAAGACCTCTTGCATCAGTTACAAAATTAATGACAGCAACAATAATTTTTGATGAAATAGAACAAGGGAAATATAGTTTAAATACAAAAGTGAAAGTGGATAAAGAAGCATCTAAAGTTCCATATGGTGTTGTTTTAAAAGAAAATAAAGTATATACTGTAGAAGAATTATTACATTTATTATTGATTAATTCATCAAATTCTTCAGCATATCAACTTGCCTTGTTTTCTTCTAAAGGTAATGTGGATATGTTTATAAAAAAAATGAATGAAAAAGCAAAGGAATTAAACCTTAGATCATTAAGATTTAATACTCCTCATGGACTTCCACCTGTAGATACTAATAGAGGAATGGATGTTGGAAATGCAAGAGATATATATTTATTAGCGCTAAATGCTTTAAGTAATAAAAAACTTTTAGAAATATCTAGTAAATATACATATGAAACTTCTGATGGAATTAAAATTAAATCTACAAATTCATTAGTAAAACTTGATAATGTTTCAGGTTTAAAAACAGGATTTCATAGAAGAGCAGGATATAATATAGTTTATTTAATAAATAATGGCGATGAGAAAATTATACAGGTAATTTTAGGATCAAATACTTCGCAAAACAGAGAAAAATTAGGGCTTAAAACTCTAGAACTTATGAAAGAGAGTGTGGAATAATGAAACCATATTTATTTAAAATTGGTAATTTTGAAATAAGAATTTATTCTCTTATGTATATTATTGCTTTATTTACAGCAATATTTATTGCAAAAAGAGATGAAGTTGCAGAAAAAAGAGGAATAAATAAAAATATAATTGAAGATTATGCATATTTTGCTATAGTTAGTGGTCTTATAGGGGCTAGGATATACTATGTTTTATTAAAATGGGGTTATTATAGCCAAAATGTTTCTGAAATAATAAAAGTATGGCATGGTGGACTAGCAATACATGGAGGAATAATAGGTGGAATTTTAGGAACTATAATTTTTGCTAAAATGAAGAAAGTTAATCCTTTAGTATTAATGGATATGGCTGTAGGACCTTTAATTTTAGGTCAAGGTTTAGGAAGAATAGGAAATTTAGCAAACGGTGAAATACACGGTTTTCCAACTATTACACCTTTTTCTGTAATCTTAAAGGGTAATTTTAATTCTTGGTGGCAAGAATTTCAAAATATGCCTTTAATGAAGCAATTAGAATTTAAAGAATTAGTACCTTGGGGTATAAAATTTCCTTTAGATAGTCCAGCAGGTTCAGAATTTCCTAATATGAAATTACATCCTGCTATGATATATGAATTGATATTTAATTTCATTGCTTTTTATCTAATTTGGTTTGTATTTAGAAAAAAAGAATATTCAAAAGGTATATTAACTATGATATATATAATAATATATGGAATAATTAGAATAATTGTTTCTACATTTAGAGCAGAAGACTTATTAGTATATGGTATAAGAGCTCCATATATTATTAGTTTCTTAATGATAATTATTGGTGTAGTTGGTATATTTATTATTAATAATAAAAAAGAGATAAAATAGAAAGGATATATATGAGAAGTTTATCAGGAATACAACCTAGTGGTGTACTTCATCTAGGTAACTATTTTGGAGCGTTAAAGCAATTTGTAGATTTACAAGATAAATATGAAGGAATATATTTTGTAGCCGATTATCATTCACTTACAAGTCAAATAAATCCAGAAACTTTGAGAACTCAAAGTATAAATGTAGTAATGGATTACATAGCAGCAGGGTTAGATCCTAAAAAGTCAACAATATTTTTACAATCATCTGTACCTTTACATACAGAATTAATGTGGATATTATCTAACTTAACACCTATGGCATTACTTGAGAGAGGACATGCATATAAAGATAAGATAGCTAAGGGAATAAAAGCTAATGTTGGATTATTTAATTACCCAGTATTAATGGCAGCAGATATTTTACTATATGAACCTGATTTTGTACCAGTAGGAAAGGATCAAAAACAACATATAGAATTTACAAGAGATTTTGCAGTGAAATTTAATGAACTATATAACAAAGAAGTATTTAAATTACCTGAACCATTAATACTTGATAGTGTTGCAACTGTAGTAGGAACAGATGGAGAAAAAATGTCTAAGTCTTATGGTAATATAATAAATATGTATGCTCCTGAAAAAGTATTAAAGAAACAAGTTATGAGTATAGTTACTGATTCAGCAGCTTTAGAGGAATCAAAAAATCCAGACAATAATATCACTAAACTTTATTCTTTATTTGCAGATGAAAATGAAATAAAGGCAATGAAGGAAAA
Organism: Streptobacillus felis; assembly: GCF_001559775.1. Lineage (NCBI taxonomy): Bacteria > Fusobacteriati > Fusobacteriota > Fusobacteriia > Fusobacteriales > Leptotrichiaceae > Streptobacillus > Streptobacillus felis. Next base: position 39,583 of record NZ_LOHX01000292.1, read on the forward strand.
ATTTATGGCTGGAAATTATGGTTATGGACATGCTAAAAAAGAATTGTTAGAAAGAATACTTGATTATTTCAAAGAACAAAGAGAAAGAAGAACTAAATTAGAAAATAATTTAGATTATGTAAAAGAAGTATTAAGACAAGGTAGAACAAGAGCAAATGAAATAGCTACAGCAAAAATGATAGAAGTTAGAAAAGCAGTAGGGTTAGTGAGTGATGGAATATGAGAAAAATAATAGCAGCAATATTTATGGGGATATTTTTAATGTCGTGTTCTAGTGTAGGGATTCCAAATTCTCTAATAAAAAGTTCTTTATCAAAAAAAGTTGATGGTAAGAAAGAATTCTATTTTTTAAAGGGAGAGACTAAAGTTAATAGAGTTTTTGTGGAAGATAAAAAATTAAATATAGAGATAGAATTAAAATTAGATAATTCTGAAAAACCTATAGTAGCTTTAATAGATACAGAATTAAAATATTATCCACCAAAACTTTATGCTACTAATACTAGAATAAAAAGTATTAGTAATATTGTTTATGAAAAGGTAGCAACAGAAGTATTTACAAGGATAGTACAAACAATATTATTCAATAAAGAAATACTTAATGTAGGTGAAACTATAAATCCAGATAAAATTAAAGATATTTATGTTGGAGATAGTAACGTAGTAGTAGAATTTAAATAATATAATAATAGGAGGAAAAAATGGGATTTTTTTGTAAATTATTCGGAAAATGTAAAAAAGAAGAAGTGAAAAAAAGTGGTGAAATTAAAATAGTTTCTCCTTTAGATGGGAATGTAATAGCGTTAAAGGATGTACCAGATCCAACTTTTGCACAAGAATTATTAGGAAATGGTGTAGGTATAGAACCTTTAAAAAGTGGTGTAGTTAAATCACCTGTAGATGGAACTATTATACAACTTTTTGAAACTAAACATGCATTTGTAGTTGAAACAGAAGATGGAGTCCAAGTATTAACACATTTTGGTTTAAATACAGTAAAATTAAAAGGACAAGGATTTGAAATAATAACTAAAGAAGGTTCTAAAGTAAAAGCTGGAGATCCTATAGTTAAATTTGATTATGACTTTTTAAAAGAAAATGCAGATTCAGTTATTACTCCAGTAGTAATATTAGAAACAGAAGAATATAAAGAAGTTAAGGCAGAAGAAATTGAAACTGCAGTATCAGGTGAAACAGTAATAATTACTATTGTAAAATAAATAAAATAAGTATCTATAATCACTTTAGTATTATAGGTACTTTTTTTTGTTTAAATAATGATATATATTGATTTTTTTATCAAAAAATGATAAAATGTTAACGTAAATAACTGAGAATAATGAAACGGAGGAAACATGAAAAAGATAGCAATCTTAACTAGTGGTGGAGATTCACAAGGTATGAACACTGCTATAAGAGTAGTTGCTAAAACAGCTATGCATAAAGGCATGGAAGTTTATGGTATTAAAAGAGGGTATAAAGGTATTTTAGATAGAGATATTTTTAAAATGTCATTTCTTGATGTAGCAGGTTTAGCTGGAAAATGTGGAACTATGTTATTATCTGCAAGATTACCTGAATTTAAAGACCCTGAAGTTAGAACAAAGGCAGCTAACATTTTAAAAGAATATGGAATTGAAGGTTTAGTAGTAATAGGTGGAGATGGATCATTCCATGGTGCTCACTATCTATATGAAGAACATGGAATTAAAACTGTAGGTATACCTGGTACTATAGATAATGATATAGCGGGTACTGACTACACTATAGGTTATGATACTGCATTAAATATAGTGCTAGAATCATTTAACCAAATTAGAGATACCGCAAAATCACATGATAGAACATTCTTTATAGAAGTAATGGGAAGAAATTGTGGAGATATAGCTTTAAATGCAGGTATAGCTGCAGGAGCTAATGGAATATTAATTCCAGAAGTAGAAACTTCTATTGAAGATATAGTAAATATTATCAAAAGAAGAAGAGAAGCAGGAAAATTTTATGATGTAATAATTATGTCAGAAGGATATAAGAATAAAGACAATGTTGTTAAAGAATTAAAAGAAAGAATGCCAGAATTAGATACTAAACATGTAGTATTATCTCATATTCAAAGAGGTGGGAATCCTACAGCGGCAGACAGATTATTAGCAACAAAATTAGGAGTTAAAGCAGTAGAATTATTAATAGAAGGTCAATCAGGATTAATGGTTGGAGTAGAAAGTTCTAATGTAGTAACACATAAATTATCGTATGCATGGGAAAATTATCATAAAAAATCTCAAGCAGATTATGACATTGCAATGATGTTATCAGTATAAACATAATATATATTTAGGAGGATTTAAATGAAAATTAAAATGACTAAGGTAGTATGTACTATTGGACCAAAAAGTGAAAAGAAAGAAGTATTAAAACAATTAATCTTAAGTGGAATGAATGTTATGAGATTAAACTTCTCACATGGAGATTTTGAAGAACATGGTGCAAGAATTAAAACTATAAGAGAAATATCACAAGAAACAGGAAAACACGTAGCTATATTATTAGATACTAAAGGACCAGAAATTAGAACAGGTTCTCACGCTGAAGGAGACGTTAAATATGATTTAGTTGAAGGTCAAGACTTCGTAGTTACTACAGATTATGAATTCAAAGGAACACCTGAAAAAATTTCAGTTTCTTACCCTAACATGACTAAAGATTTAAAACCTGGAGATACTATCTTAATAGATGATGGATTAATAGGATTAGAAGTTAAAAGAATTGAAGGACAAGAAATTTTCTGTAAAGTTAAAAACTCAGGTGCTTTAGGACAAAAGAAAGGTGTTAACTTACCAGGAGTTTCAGTTTCTTTACCAGCATTAGCTGAAAAAGATAAAGGAGATTTAAAATTTGGATGTGAAGTTGGAGTTGACTTTATAGCTGCATCATTTATAAGAAAAGCTTCAGATGTTGCAGAAGTTAGAAAAGTATTAGATGAAAATGGTGGAGAACACATTAAAATAATTTCTAAGATTGAAAACCAAGAAGGTATAGATAACTTTGATGAAATCTTAGAATTATCTGACGGAATAATGGTTGCAAGAGGAGATTTAGGAGTAGAAATTCCAGTTGAAGAAGTTCCATTTGCACAAAAAATGATGATTAAAAAATGTAATGCAGCTGGTAAACCAGTAATTACAGCTACTCAAATGTTAGATTCAATGCAAAAAAATCCAAGACCTACAAGAGCAGAAGCAGGAGACGTTGCTAATGCGATCTTAGATGGAACAGATGCAGTAATGTTATCAGGAGAATCTGCAAATGGTAAATATCCAGTAGAAGCTGTTAGAACTATGGCAACTATATCAGCTAAAACAGATGCTTATGGAGTACCAAAAATCTACTACAGCCACGATGTAACAATTACAGAAGCTGTATCAAAAGGTGCTGTAGAAGCTGCTGAAAACTTAGGTGCCAAATTAATAGTTTGTTGGACAAAAACTGGAAGAGCAGCTAAGATGATAAGAAAATACAACCCAACAATGCCAATTATTGCTTTAACTGATTCAGATGTTACTGCAAGACAATTAGCATTAGTTAGAGGAGTTAGAGCAGTAGTTGCTACAGACTTAGATAACGCAGAACACTTCTTTGCTAAAGCTTTAGAAGTTGCAGCATCAAATGCATCAACAACTGAAGATGAAGCATACACAGGATTCAAAAAAGGTGATTTAGTAGTATTAGTTACAGGTATATCTGAAACAGGAACTACAAACACTTTCAAAGTTGCAAGAATAGGATAATTAAATATTAAATAGAAAAAGAACTGATATTTCAGTTCTTTTTCTATGAAAGGTAATGTTATGAAAAAAATTGACGAATTAGTGCAAGTATTATCTAATTTAAAAGGTATAGGAAAGAAAAATGCTACAAGAATAGCCTTTGATCTATTATCTAAAGATGAAGATGATGTTAATTATCTAATATATACTATTAAAAGCTCTTATGATACTATAAAACCATGTAATGTATGTCATAATCTTACTGATTTAGGTACTTGTGATATTTGTACTTCTAGTAATAGAAATAGGAGTATAATTTGTGTAGTTGAAGATACTAGGGATATTTATGCATTTAATAAAGCTAGTTCATATAACGGACTTTTTCATGTACTAGGTGGTAAAATAGATCCTTTAAATGGTATAGGAATAGATGAATTAAATATAGATAGTTTACTAAAAAGAATAGATGAAAATGTAAATGAGGTAATTCTTGCACTAAACCCCGATTTAGAAGGAGAGACTACTATATTATATTTAACTAAATTATTAAATAATATGAATGTTAAAGTAAGTAGAATAGCAAGTGGTATTCCTATAGGTGGGAATATAGAATATTCTGATAGTGCAACTCTTATTAAGTCATTAGAGGGAAGAATAATAATAAATGAAGGAGAAAAAGAATAATGGAAAAAATATATTTTACATCAGAATTTGTATCACCAGGTCATCCAGATAAAATTTGTGATCAAATTTCAGATGCTGTACTTGATGCTTGTTTAGCAGAAGATGAAAATTCTAGAGTAGCATGTGAAACATTTGCTACTACAGGCTTTGTTTTAGTAGGTGGTGAAATTACAACAAATACTTATGTAGATGTACAAAAATTAGCTAGAGATAAAATTAAAGAAATAGGATATATACCAGGATTAGGGTTTGACTATGATTGTGGAGTAGTAAATATGATACATTCACAATCACCTGACATAGCACAAGGTGTTGATGTTGGAGGAGCAGGGGATCAAGGGATTATGTTTGGTGGTGCAGTAGATGAAACACCAGAACTTATGCCTCTTGCTTTAACTTTAGCAAGAAATATAATATTCAAGTTAACAACTTTAACTAGAAATAATACTTTAGCTTGGGCAAGACCTGATGCTAAGGCTCAAGTAACTTTAGAATATGATAAAAATGGTGTAGTACAAAAAGTTAATTCAGTTGTATTATCTGTACAACATGATGAAGAAGTAACTCTTGATACTATAAAAAAAGATTTAAAAGAGTTAGTAATAAAACCTGCTTTAGAAGAATATGGAAGAGATATATCAGAAGTAGAACATTTCTATATTAATCCAACAGGACGTTTTGTTATAGGTGGTCCACATGGAGATACAGGACTTACAGGAAGAAAAATTATAGTTGATACATATGGTGGATACTTTAGACATGGTGGTGGAGCTTTCTCAGGAAAAGATAGTTCTAAAGTTGATAGATCAGCAGCTTATGCAGCAAGATGGATAGCTAAAAATATAGTAGCATCTGGTATAGCCAAAAAATGTGAAGTACAATTATCTTATGCTATAGGTGTTGTTGAACCAACTTCTATTTTAGTGGATACTTTTGGTACTTCAAATATAGATGATGTTAAAATTGCAGAAGTTGTAAAAGAAATATTTGATTTAACTCCACGTGGTATAGAAAACTCTTTATCTTTAAGAAAACCATCTTTTAGATATCAAGATTTAGCTGCATTTGGTCATATAGGTAGAAAAGATATAGATTTACCTTGGGAAAGATTAGATAAGGTAGAAGAAATAAAAAATAAATTAAAAGGTTAAGGTAAATATGAAAAAAATAGTAAGAAGTATTATATATGTTTTTGTATTTATTTCTTTCTTTATATCTTGTGGTAAAGAAAAAATAAATGATGAAGATAAGGTATTAGTATATAACCTATTTTCAGCTCCAAGAACATTAGATCCACATAAATATAATGATAATATATCTATGCAGATATCTAATTCAATTTATGAAGGATTATTAAGATTTGATGATAAAGGCGAAATAATAGGAGGATTAGCAAAAAGCTATCTTAAAGAAGGTAATAAATATTCATTTGAATTAAGAGATAATTTAAAATATTCAGATGGTAGTGATATAAAAGTAGAAGATGTAGAAGCGTCTTTATTAAGAGCACTTGATAAAGAATTTCTTTCTCAATTTGCCTCACAACTTTTTGTAATAAAAAATGCAAAAGAATATTATGAAGGGAAAGTCTCAAGAAAAGATTTAGGTATTAAAGTTGAAAATAATTTATTAGTAATAGAATTAGAAAAAGACTATAACTATTTCCCATATTTAATGACTTTACCCATTACAGCACCTTTTAAAGAAGGTAAGTATAATGGACCATATAAGTTAGAATTACAAACAGAACAAGAAGTATTAGTATCTAAAAATGATAATTATTGGAGAAGTTCAGAAGTGCATGTAGATAGAATTAAGTATGTGTATTTTAAAGATTTTTCTGTAGTAAATAATTTAATTAAAAATGAAGATATAGATATCTCAAGAGTAGATGTAGAGTTATTAAATAAGAATATTAACTCATATTTTGATGGAAGAATATGGTATTTAGATTACAATTTAATAAATAATGAAATGTTAAAAAATATACATTTAAGAAAAGCTATTTCATTGGCTATAGATAGAAATATATATATGAAGATAAAAAATGATGGTTCAAAAGTGGCACTTAATTTAATTAATGAAATTTTTGAGTATATTCCTACATATACTATAGAAGATGTTAATGTTGAACTTGCAAATTTTGAATTAGAACTTGCAAAAAAAGAATTGGGTGTAGAAAAATTTAATATAGAATTATTATCTGGAAACACGCCTATAGAAGTTAAAGAAATTCAATTTATACAAGAACAATTAAAACAAAACTTAGGTATAGAGGTTAGTGTTAAGACAGTTCCTTATAGTGATAGATTAGCATTAATTAAGGATAATAAATATGATATAGCTTTAAATACTTGGTCAGCAAAGTATAAAGATCCATTAGCTATATTAGATAGATTCCAATTTAAAAATAAGAAAATAGAGGTATTTGAATTAGAAAAATATAAGGAAATATTAGAAGAAGCAAGAATCTTTACTTTAGATAGAAAAGAAAAGATTGCCTTAGCAGAACAGATGTTACTTGAAAACTTAATAGTTTCACCACTTTATTTTTCTATAGAAAATAAGTTTGTAAGTGATAGAGTAACAAGTATAGTAAATAATCCTATAGGAAATGTAACAGACCTGTCATATGCAAGATGGAAATAAAATAACGAGTAGTTTTTTGACTACTCGTTTATATTTTTCCTCTATATTTGTCTAAAAAGTTTTGTAATATTATTTGAGCTGCGACCATGTCTACAACTTTTCTTCTTTCTTTTCCATTTTTTTTAGAAAAGTTTTTTAAATAATATTCTGCTTCTTTAGTTGTATATCTTTCATCTATATAGAATATAGGAAATTTTTCAGATATGAAAGGTTTTAATTCTTCTACAAATTTTTCTATTTTTTCAACCTGTATAGCATTTTGACCATCTTTAGTTTTTGGTTGTCCTATTACTAGGCCAACTATTTTTTCCTCATCTATAATTTTTTTTATTCTCTCAAAAGGATTAGTAATATTTCTGTCTATAACTTCATAACTAGATGCAAACATTCCTAACCCATCAGATTTTGCAACTCCTATTCTTACATCACCTATATCAAGGCCTAAGTATATTTTCATACTATATTCCTTTTATAAATTCTAAAGTTTTTTCTAATGCTTCTTTTACTTTGCTACCATCTTTTCCACCAGCTTGAGCAAAATCAGGTCTTCCTCCACCATTACCATCAGCAATAGTAGCAGCGTTCTTAACTATATTACCCGCATGATATTTAGATGTTAAATCCTTAGTTACTCCTGAAACAAATACTGCTTTTTCGTTATTTGAACCAAATAGTATTACACAAGATTTAAGTATGTCTTTAGCTCTATCCACTAAATCTTTTAATTCATTTACATCTTTATCTTTAAAAGATTTAACTAATACTTTTACTCCATTTATCTCTATAGCTTCATTAGTTAGAACATTAATTTCAAATTTAACTAATCTTCTTTGTAAATCTTTAATAGTATTTTCTTGTACTTTTACTTCTTCTCTAAATTTATTAATTGCTGGTAATAAGTTAGCTGGAGAAGTTTTAAATTTATTAGATATGTCGTTTATATCTTTTTCTAGACTATGTACATATTCTAAACTCTTATATCCAGTAATAGCTTCTATTCTTCTTACACCAGATGCCTTTCCTTGTTCTGATTTAATTTTAAATAAACCTATTTCTCCAGTTGAAGAAACATGTATTCCTCCACAAAGTTCTAAAGATACACCTGAGATATCTACAACTCTGACTACATCTCCATATTTATCACTAAATAATGCCATAGCACCTTTACTTATAGCATCATTAATATTTTCATAATTAATAAATACAGGTAAGTTTTCAAGTATTAACTCATTTACTCTATTTTCTATTTTTTCTACTTGTTCAGGACTTACTTGTTCATAATATGAGAAGTCAAATCTAAGACCTTCTTCGTTTACTAAAGATCCAGCTTGTTCTACAGTAGTTCCTAAAATTTCTCTTAATGCCTTATGTAGTAAATGTGTTGCAGTATGATTTTTCTTTATATCATTTCTAATTTTCTTATTAACCTCTAGTGTGTATTCTTTATTTAATTCTAGTTTATCACCAGAAATGTAGTGTATGAATACATCTGATTTTTTAGCTACATCTTTAACTTCTGCAACTATTTTATCATCTAATTTAATTACACCTCTATCAGCAACTTGTCCTCCACCTTCTGCATAAAATGGAGTTCTATCAAATATTACTTCATATAGTCCATTTTCTAAATCTTTGAAGTGTAAAACTTTACCATAATCGTTTAAAGTATCATAACCAGTAAATAAAGTTTTACCATTTTCTTTATAGAACTTATCTACAAATTCATCTTTAATCATATCAGAATTTTTAACTCTTGAGTCTTGAGATCTTTTTACTTGTTCTTCAAGTTTAATGTTAAATTCTTCTTCAGATACTTCCATTTGATTGTTTTCTACTATTAACTTAGTAAATTCAAATGGGAATCCATATGTATCATATAGTTTAAATGATACTTCACTAGATAATTTAGTTTTATTTTCTTTTTTACATTTTTCTATTTCTTCAAATAAGATTTCAGTACCAGATTTTAAAGTTCTAGAGAATTTATCTTCTTCAGATTTAATGATGTTTTTAATATATTCTCTTTTTTGCTCTAATTCTGGATATGCTTCCTTCATATTTTCAATAACAGCATCTACTATTTCATGTAAGAAAGTAAGAGAGTTATCAAAAATATCACGGTTTTCAACTGCACCTGCACCGTATGCTCTTCTAATTAATTTTTTAAGGATGTATCCACGTCCTTCATTTGATGGTAAAACACCATCACAAATTAAAAATGTTGATGCTCTAAGATGGTCTGCAATTATTTTTACTGATACAGAAATTTTCTCTTCTTTAATATCTAATGTTTTTTTAATATTTTCAATAATTGGAGTAAATAAGTCAGTTTCAAAGTTATTTACTTTGTTTTGTACTACAGATGCTATTCTTTCAAGTCCTGCACCAGTATCTATATTTTTTTCTGGAAGTGGAACTAAAGATCCGTCCTCTAATCTATTCCATTCAGTAAATACAAGATTCCAAATTTCTAGGAATCTATTTCCTTCATCACCAGGTTTAGAGTTAATTTCTTCATTATTTTCACCCATAATTTGAGTATCGTAATATATTTCAGAACAAGGACCACATGAACCTATAGGACCTGCTGACCACCAGTTATCGTCATCTCCTAGTCTTACCATATGATCTTCAGGTACTCCAACTTCTTTAGTCCATATGTCATATGCTTCATCATCTGTTAAATATACAGATACATATAGTCTATTAGAATCTAATTTTAATACTTCTGTAATATATTCCCATGACCATTTAATAGATTCTCTTTTGAAATAATCTCCAAATGAAAAGTTACCTAACATTTCAAAGAAAGTATGATGTCTTGGAGTAACTCCAACATTTTCTAAGTCATTAGTTCTAATACATTTTTGATATGTTGTTATTCTACTATATGGTGCTTTTTTTTCTCCTAAAAAGAAAGATTTGAAAGGTACCATTCCTGCTACTGTTAAAAGTAAAGTTTTATCATCAGGGATTAATGAAGCACTTTCAAAATGTTTATGTTCTTTAGATTTGAAAAATTCTATAAAGCTTTTTCTTAATTCATTTCCAGTCATTTTTTATCACCTTTATTTAATATTTTTATTCTAAAATTATATCATAAAAATGTATTTATTTCAATAAATTTGGAACATGTGAAATAAATAAAAATATGATAATTTCAAGACTTATATACAATGTTTAAGTATATATGAAAAAAACTATGCAATTTTTTTGCATAAATGGTATTGAAAAAAGTAATAAATGGTAGTATACTTTTTATTGAAAATGCTTGCACAAAAAAGGAGTATGTATGAAAAAGATTACAATAAAAGATGTAGCAAAAAAGGCAAATGTAAGTGAAGCAACAGTTTCAAGGGTTATGTCAAATAGTCCATTAATTAGTGATAAAACAAAAAGAAAGGTTTTAAAAGTTATTAAAGAGTTAGATTATTTTCCTAATTCAGCTGCAGTTTCTCTTACTAAGAGTAGTAGTAGAATTTTAGGTATAGTAATTGAAGATCAAAATGACAATCCTTTACAAAATGATTTCTTTACAGAAACATTATCATATATTAGTGCATATGCATTAGAAAGAGGATATTACATATTATATATTCATTCTAAGGATAATGAAGAATTACATGAAAATATTGAAAGATTAATTAAGACAAATAGGATAGATGGACTTGTATTTTTAAACTTAGTTGAAAATGATAGAAATATTAATTATTTAAAAGAGATTAAATTTCCATATGTAGTATTAGGTACACCAAAAGAGCTTGATAAAGGTTTATGGGTAGATAATGATAATATTAAAGCAACAAGAGAAGTTACAAAAAGAATGATACAAAAGGGTTATACTAATTTTACATTCCTTTCTGGACCTACAAATTTAACTGTGTCTAATTATAGGAAAGAAGGATACACTATTGCTTTAAAAGAAGCTAAAATAAAAAGTATGTATCAAATATCTTCTGATTTTGATTCTTATGAAGCTTATCATACTACTAAGGAATTACTGATGCAAAATAATCAGATAGAAGTTATAATAACTACAGATGATATTTTAGCTATAGGTGCTATAAGAGCTATAGAAGAACTTGGTAAAAAAGTTGAAGTTACTGGATTTAATAATTCTAAATTAAGAAGATACCTTAAACTTAACTTTACAACAGTAGATATTCGTTATGAAGAACTAGCGAATAAGTCTGTAAATATATTAATAGATAATATAGAAAATGTAAAAAGAGAAAAGAACTTTGTAATAGTTCAAGCTGATATTATAGAAGGAGAAAAAAATGGAACAAAACTTTGATTATAAACACATTAATAAAAATAGAAAAAGCGCAATAATAATGCATATTTCTTCTTTATGGAGCGAATATGGGATAGGTAATTTAGGTAAAGAAGCATATGAATTTGCTGATTTTTTAAAGGAATCAGGACAATTTTATTGGCAAATACTGCCTACAGGACCAACAGGTTATGGGGATTCACCTTATCAAGCGTTTTCATCATTTGCAGGTAATCCATATTTTATAGACTTTAGAATATTAAAAGAAGAAGGATTATTAAAAGAAGAAGATTATTCTAATTTAGATTATGGGAATAATCCAGATAGAGTAGACTTTGGTAAAATATATGTTACTAGAAAAGAAGTATTATCTAAAGCTTTTGAAAACTTTAAATTAATAAAAGATGAAAAATTTGAAGAATTCTTAGATGAAAATTCTGATTGGATTAATGATTATGCTTTATTTATGTCTTTAAAAGAACATTTTGGTAATATATCTTGGGAAGATTTTCCTGAAAATATTAAAAATAGGGATACAGATGAATTGGAAAAATTTGAAGTATTACTTAAAAATAAAATAGATTATCAAAAATTTATACAATATAAGTTTTTTGAACAGTATAAAAAATGGAAAGAATATGTTAATTCATTAGGAATAAAAATTATAGGTGATATGCCTATTTATGTTTCTCCAGATAGTTTGGAAGTTTGGAAAGATAGAGAGCTATTCTTAGATGACATAGTAGGAGGTTGCCCACCAGATGGATTTAGTGCAGGAGGACAAAAATGGGGAAATCCTGTATATAATTGGGAAAAACATCAAGAAACTGGATTTAAATGGTGGATAAATAGAATAGAAAAAACTATGAAATATATAGATGTATTAAGAATAGATCATTTTAGAGGTTTTGAATCATATTGGGCAGTACCAAAATTTGATGAAGATGCAAGTAATGGTAAGTGGGTTAAAGCACCTGGAATAAAACTTTTTGAAGCAGTTAAAGAAGCTTTAGGAGAAATTGATATAGTAGCTGAAGACTTAGGTTATACTACTATAGATGTTGTAGAATTTAGAGAAAAAACAGGTTTTCCAGGTATGAAGATGTTACAATTTGCATTTAATCCTGATAATGAAAGTGATTTTTTACCACATCAAACAGAAAGAAACTGGGCAGTATATACTGGTACACACGATAGTGATACAGTTAAAACATGGTTTGAAAAAGCAAATCCTGTGGAAGTTGAATTTGCTAAAAAATACTTACATTTAATAGATCCAAAAGATTATGTTAAAGGATTTATTAGAGCTGCTTGGTCATCAGTTGCAAATCTTGCAGTTGCACAAATTCAAGATTTCCTAGAATTAGGTGATGAAGGTAGAATGAATACACCTTCAACTTTAGGTAATTGGTCTTGGAGAGTAAGAAAAGAAATGTTAACTAAAGAATTAAGCGATGAAATTTATGATTTAACAAAAATATATTTTAGATTAAATAAATAAGGAAGTATATATGATAACTAGAAAAATAGATAATGATTTAAGAAATTTAGGTTTAGATTTAAGATATAGATATGATGGAAAATTAGGAATAGAATACTCAAAAGATGCTACTATTTTTAGAGTATTCGCTCCTACAGCTACTAGAGTTCAATTATTAATTAATAATGAAAATTTAGAGATGATAAAAGATGAGTCTAAAGGTATTTTTGAATTAAAAGTAGATGGAGATTTAGATAAAGTAGGATATATGTATAAAACTTTTTTTGAAGGTGAAGTTTTTGAAACAGTAGATCCTTATGCTATAGCAAGTGAAGCTAATTCAGGAAAGTCTGTAGTTGTAGATTTATCTAAAACAATTAAAGGTGAAAGAATGCCTAAATTTAATATGCTAGATTCAGTTATATATGAACTACATATTAGAGATTTTACATTAAAAGCTAAAAATAAAGGTAAATATTTAGGGGTTGTAGAGGAAGAACAATTAAATTATTTAAAAAAATTAGGAATAACACATGTACAATTACTACCTATTTATGATTATTCTACTGATTCAGTTGATGAATTAAATCCTGATTTAAGATATAACTGGGGTTATGATCCTGTAAACTATAACGTACCTGAGGGTTCATATTCATCTGACCCTAAAAATCCTTATTCAAGAATTAATGAATTAAAACAAATGATAGAAGTATTACATGAAAATGGAATAAGAGTAATTATGGACGTTGTGTATAACCATGTTTATGATGCTTTAGCACACTCTTTATCTAAAACTATACCAAACTATGCATTTAGAAAAACTGAGTATTTCCATTTTAGTAATGGAACTGGTTGTGGAAATGACGTTGCTAGTGAAAGATATATGATAAGAAAATATATAGTAGATAGCGTTAAATATTGGGCTAGTGAATTTAATTTAGATGGATTTAGATTTGATCTTATGGGTATATTAGATGTTGAAACTATGAATGAGATTAGAACTGAACTAGATAAAATTGATAAGAGTATAATAGTATTGGGAGAAGGTTGGGATCTTGCGACTTCTTTAAGTGATGATTTAAAAGCAAATCAGCTTAATGCAAATAAAATGCCTAATATAGCTTTCTTTAATGATGACATTAGAGATAGTCTAAGAGGTTCAACATTTGAGAAATTAGGAAATGGATATGTTAGTGGTGGAGAACTTGAAGAAAGATTATTGCTAAGTATACAAGGTGGTAAAGGGTTAAAAACATATATTTCACCTAATCAGTTAATACAATATATTGAAGCACATGATAACAATACTGTATATGATCATATTGAAATTACTAATAATGAAGAAAATGTAGAAAATAGAATTAGAATGCAATCTATAGCAACAAGTATAGTTATGCTTTCTCAAGGTGTACCATTTATACATGCTGGACAAGAATTTTTTAGAACTAAAGATGGTGTAGAAAATTCATATAAGTCTAGTGAAGAAATAAATAAATTTGATTTTGAAAGAGCGAAGCAATATGAGAAATATGTAAATTATTTATCAGATTTAATTAAATATAGAAAAGAAAATAAAGTGTTAAGATTAGAAACATTTGAAGAAATAAAAAATGTATTTAACTTAATACATGCAGATGATGATACTTTAGTTTACTCTTTTGATAATATATATATTTGTGCTAATGTAAGTAAAGAAGAAAAAAATATATTATTAAGTGAAGGTCAATATTGCATAAAATTTGACGATTTTTCTAAAGTTGAAGATAAAAAAATTAATATTGTAAATGAATATAAAATGAATCCATTAAATATTTTAATATTAGAAAAAATAAATAGATAATAGTAAAATAAACATGAATATAGTAAAATCGATATTTTAATATAAAGGTATGAAGTCAAGGTTAATAAAATACTAAAAAAAATATATATTTGTGTATTGACTTTATAGATTATTGAGGTATAATAATAATGTAAATTGCAAACGATTGCATAAATACAAATAAATTAAAGAAGTAGGAGTGAAAGAATTATGAATTTCAAAAAACTTGCGACAAGTGCATTTTTAATGTTCTCTTTATTGCTTTCTTGTGGAGCTAAAGAAGAAGCAAAAGCTGAAACTGGAGAAGCTTTAACTGGTCATATAGTTGTACAAGCTGAAGAAACTTGGGTACCTTATTATGAAGCTGCAATAGCTAGAGTTAAAGAAAAAAATCCTGAAGCTACAATTGATTTAAAAGTTATAGGAGCTTTCGATCATATGAAAGTTATCGAAGAAACTAATGCTGAAAATGAAGATGTTGCTGACGTATTCACTATTCCATTAGACAGAATTGAATCATTACATGGAAAAGATTTATTAGCTTCATTTGATGCAAAAGCATTAGGTGAAAAAATTGGAGGATTTGGAGATTTTGATAAAGGTCTTGGAGGACAATTAATGTTCGATGGATCATACTTTGGATTCCCTTTCAATATTGAAACTTTATTCTTAGGAATAAACACTAAAAACGTTGAAGCAAATGGTGTAGATTTAGCTAATTTAGATTTCGCTGAATTAGGACCAGAAGTTGCAATGATACCTGTATTCAATGCATGGTGGGGTGTTGCAATAACTAATGCTTTCGGTTTTGAGTTATTAGCTAAAGATGGAGATAAATTTGTTTCTGATTTAACTAAAGAATGGGCAGAATTATCACCTGAAGTTCAAAATATGTTTGCTGGATTACATAAATATTGGCAAGCTTCAAATGAGAAAAAACTTCCTATGTTTGACTCATCTGCAGTTTATGGATTTATGGATGACAACTTCAAAACTGGAAACAAAGGTTCTGTAAGAATTTCTGGACCTTGGGACTTAACTGCTTGGTCAGGATTAGTTGGAGAAGATTTAGAAGTTGCTGGATTAAATCAAGCTAAATTTGCTGGACAAGAATTAAAACACTGGAAAGGTGGATGGGCTTTAGTAGTTAATGTAAGAAATGAAGAAGCTGCTGATAAATTAGCTTTATCTGAAGCTGTTATTGCTGAAATTATGAACCCTGCATACGCAGCAGATTTCTATAAATTAACAAGTAAAATCATGCCTAACGTTTCTAAAGAAGAATATGCTAAACTTGATTTATCTGACTTAGATAAAAAAGCTATTACTTCAGTAATCGAAGGTTATGAAGGAGCAGTTTCTAGACCATTATTCCAAGAATGGGGACAAGTATGGGGAACATGGGAAAATGCTTTACTTTCATGGGAAGCTAAAAAACCTGCAACTCCAGAAGATGCATATAAAGAAATACAAGCAAGCTTTAAAGCACTGTTAACAAATTTAGGACAATAATAAAATTGAGTAAGTGTTAAAAGCACTTACTCTTTTTTTAAAAAAAGAGGTTTTATGAAACTAGATAAAGTAACATTAAATAAATATTTACTTATGGTTTTGTTTATAATGATATTTGAGAGTTTAAGCAGTATGTATGCTGTAAAAAGTATAGATATTTTTAATAAGGTACATATTGAAACAGGAATATCACTGAATGATTATATCACTATTGAAATGATAAAATATTTTAGTTCAGTATCAATATTTATTATTTTTTCAATATATACATATATTACTTATAAACATTATAAAATAAATAGTTTATATAAGGGAGTATGGACGTTATTTATTATTGCAAATATACTTTTTAAAATATTTGTATTTAAGCAAGACACGATATTTTACTATTTAAGTATAATAGTGCAATTTATCTTGGTTGTTTATATTATTAAATTTAAAGAAAAAGAAAGAGAGGAATGATCATGAATCATAAAGTCTATGATAGTTTAGATAATCCTCATGCAAGGAAAAATCTTTATTTAAAAGATGTAGCTGATGGTATTACTACAAACAAAGCTTCACATGCATATAATGTGGAAATGAAAAAGTTACTTGAAGAAGAAAAAATATACCTTTCTGCATTAAATAAATTAAAAGCATCTGAGAAAACTACTTTATTATCAAAATATGATAAAAAAGAAGCAAGTTTAAGATTAGAATTATTTGAAGCAGAAAAAATAGGTACTTTTTATGTAGGTAAAGAGGATAAAAGTTATGACTTTGAATTAGAATCAAAGAAAAACAAAATAAAAATAGATAGATTACCTAGTATAATAGAATTATACAGTGATTCAATTAGAGAAAAGAAAGACTTACAACTAAAGTTATCAACTCTTTCAAAACAAGATGACGAATTAAAAGTCAAAGAGTTTGAATCTAAAAAGTCAAAATTGACTGAAGAATTTAAATCTAATGTTGACAAATTAAAAAATAGTCATAGTGAAGGTTTAATTTCTAAAAAAGCATTAAAAACTCAAATAGAACAATTGAAAATGGAATTAAAAGATAAGCTAGAAGTATTAAAACTTGATATTCCTAGTGAAGCAATAAAAAGTAGAATAAGTGTTTTAAATTATTTATCTACTGTAGAAGTTAAATCAAGATATAAGATTATGCAACAAGATATTGCAGATTTATATAGAAAAATACCAGTAGAAATAGAATCAATTAATAAAACACCTGCACTATTATCAATATTATTCCCAGGACTAGGACAATATCATAATAAACAATACTTTAAGGCAGCATTATTCTTTATAGGATTATTATTTATATATTTTGTTGCTATTCCTTATACTCTAGGATATGGAAACTATAGAGGTGAGGGAATAAGAGGTTTAATGACACTAGCAAAAAATGGTAAAAAATTAGATAAATCTATCATATTCATGATAGAAGGTATAATTTCAATTATTTTAATATTATTTACTATAACTATTTCTTTATTATCATATAAAGATGCAAAAGATGTAATGGTAGATAAATTAAGAGGAGTTAGACCAAGAACAGCATTTGAAACTATAGAATCATTAAAAGAAGATGGATTCCCTTACATAGTTTCTATAAGTTCATTTATATTATTAATATTTGTTGTTATTTTACCTATAATGACTACAATATTACTTTCATTTGCAGGTATGGATCCTAATAATCAATCTAAATTTAGTTGGATAGGACTTGAAAACTATAAACTATTACTTACAGGAACAGGTATAGCAGGAGGACCTTTCTGGTTAATCTTAGGATGGACATTAATTTGGACATTATTTGCAACAACACTTGCAATTACTGTAGGATTTGGTCTTGCATTACTTGCAAATAACGAAAGAATTAAAGGTAAAACATTATATAGAACTATTTATTTATTACCATGGGCCGTTCCAGCATTTATTACAATAATGTTCTTTAGTATTATGTCTTCTAGAACAGGTCAAATAACTAAAATGCTTGAATTTATACTGGGTGGAGACTGGGCTATTAAAAATAGTACAACTTTAACTAGAATAGCTTTAATTTCATTACAAACATGGCTTGGAAGTTCATATGTATTCCTATTATCAACAGGTGTATTACAAGGTATACCTTCAGATTTATATGAAGCTGCAGATATAGATGGTGCAACAGCTTGGCAAAAATTATCAAGAATTACTATACCTCTAGTATTATTCCAAACAGCTCCATTATTAATAGGACAATATACATTTAACTTTAATAATTTCTCTATAATTTATCTATTTAATGGTGGAGGTCCTTTTGATCCATCTAAATATGGTAACTTAGCAGGAAGTACAGATTTATTAATTTCATATATATATAAATTAACTATAGAAAAACAATATCAATCTATAGGGGCTGCAATAACAGTATTTATATCTATAGGATTAATGTTTGTAGCATATTTAGGATTTAAAAACTCTAAAGCTTTCAAGGAGGGTAAATAATGGCTAAGAAAAGTAAAAATACTAATTTATATTTATCAGATAAACCACCTTTGAATTTTGCGGGAAAAGTTGGGTTAGCACTTAGTTATATTATTTTAACTATCTGGGCTTTATTAATTATAGTGCCATTAGTTTTCATGGTAGTGGCATCATTTAATGGTGAACAAGAAAAATACCTAATTTTAGGATCAACTTTTAAATTTTCACTAAAACATTATGGAATATTATTTAGCAAAACATTATTCTTAAGATGGGTTGTTAATACTATTGCGATAGCAACAGCTACAGCTTTATTTACATTATTAATAGTATCTTTCACAGGATATGTATATTCAAGATTTAGATTTAAAGGTAAAAAGGTTTCATTAATGGCTATAATGTTAATACAAGTTATACCTGCATTTGCTGGGATAGCTGCATATTACACTATGCATCAAATTATAGTTTCAATATTTCCTTTCTTTACAAGAACTTTAATGTTAATTTCTATTTATGCAATAGGTGGTATTGCAGGAAATACATTTATACTAAAAGGATATATTGATTCAATTTCGCCTGAGTTAGATGAAGCAGCTAGAATGGAAGGTTCATCTAATATGCAAGTATATAGATTAATCATTATGCCTATAGCAAGACCTATGCTTGCAATTATAGCTTTATGGTCATTTATAGGTCCATTTATGGATTTCTTATTACCAAGAATATTACTTACAAATCCTAAACAATATACACTTGCAGCTGGTTTATTTACATTAATTTCTGATGATAGAACAAGACTAGAACCAGTATTTGCTGCAGGAGGAATTTTAACAGCAATACCTATAGTACTATTATTTATAGTACTACAAAAACAATTAGTATCTGGATTAAGTAGTGGATCAGTGAAAGGATAGGAGAATATATGAAAGTAGAATTAAAAAATGTAGGAAAAAAATATGAAGGAAATGATGTATATACATTAGAAAATATTAACTTAGAAATAGAAGACAAAGATTTTTGTGTTATCTTAGGTCCATCAGGATGTGGTAAATCGACTTTACTAAGAATGATAGCAGGATTAAATTCTATAACAACAGGAGAATTATTATTTGATGATAAAATCATGAATAAAGTACATTCAAAAGATAGAAATATAGCTATGGTTTTCCAAAGTTATGCACTTTATCCACATATGACAGTTTATGATAATATGGCATTCTCATTAGCTATGAGAAAAATGGATAAAAAAATGATACATGAAAGAGTTTTAGAGGCAGCAAAAATTTTACAAATTGAAAAATATCTTTATTCAAAACCTTCTGATATTTCTGGAGGACAAAGACAAAGGGTTGCATTAGGACGTGCAATAGTTAGAAAACCAGCAGTATTCTTAATGGATGAGCCTTTATCTAACTTAGATGCTAAGTTAAGAGAACATATGAGAATAGAGTTAGTTAAAATACATAGAAATTTAGACACTACAACTATATATGTTACTCATGACCAAACTGAAGCTATGACTATGGGAACTAGAATAGTATTAATGAATAATAGTGTTATTCAACAAGTTGGTAAACCAGAAGAATTTTACAACAAACCACAAAATATATTTGTAGCTAAATTTATAGGGTCACCTACTATGAATATTATGGAAGGATATATAAAAGATGCTCACTTCATTTCAAATTCTGAAGAGGTAGTTATTAAAGCTAACGATATAGATAAAGAAAGATTAAGAGAATATGAAGGTAAAAAAGTATCTTTAGGTATTAGATCTGAAAGATTCTTAAGTGGTGAAGGACATGAAAATAGATTTGCTGCTACTATAGAAGTAATAGAAATGTTAGGAAAAGAAAAATTACTTTATTGTAAATTAACTGACGGAACTAACTTAGTAGTTACAATGCCAGGACATTATAACTATGAAATAGGAGAAGTACATAACTTCGGATTTGATACTGAAGCATTACACTTCTTTGATGAAAACGGAAATAGAATATAGTAGTAATAATAAAAAGAGGGTCAACCCTCTTTTTAAGTAAAAGAAAAGGTGGTATATGATTAATAAAGCAGGATTTTATCATGAGCCTGTATCAAGATATTGCTTTGCAATAAATGATAATGAATTAGTTATAAGGCTTAGAATAGATAAGAAAGATAAAAATAAAGAGGTATATTTTATCTATGGGAAAAAATATGACTTTTATTTAAAAAGAAATGAAAAAAGAATTTATGTAAAATATGAAGATGATACCTATGCCTATTTTGAATTTAATATTAAATTAGAAGATGTTAGACTAGCATATGTTTTTAAAATGGTAGATGGAGAAAAAGAATATTATTATAGTGAAGATGGAGTAACAGAAGTATATGATTTTAAACTTGCATATTATAATTTTTTTCAAGTTCCATACATCAATAAAAATGATGTTATGCCTACCATAAATTGGTGTAGAAGTGCTATATATTATCAAATATTTGTTGATAGGTTCTATAAAGGTAAGGAAAAAGATGAAACATATATTAATTTGAAGTGGGGTAATAAACCAAAACCAACATCTTTTGCAGGAGGGGATTTAGAAGGAATAAGAAAAAAAATTCCACATTTAAAAGACTTGGGTATAAATGTAATTTATTTAACTCCTATTTTTTCTGCAGAAACAAATCATAAATACGATACTTTAAATTACTTTGAAATAGATAAACAATTTGGTGACAAGGAAGATTTTAAAAAGTTAGTAGATGATATACATGCTAATGGGATGAAAATAGTTTTAGATGCAGTATTTAATCATATAAATATGAATAGTAAAGAATTTATGGATGTTAGAAAAAAAGGTAGTGATTCTAAATATTATGATTGGTTTGTAATTAAAGGTGAATATCCTGATATTAAGAAAATTAATTATGAATGTTTTGCCTCGGTAAGAGAAATGCCTAAATTAAATACAGTTAATAAAGAAGTGCAAGATTTTTTAATTACAGTAGGGAAATATTGGATAGAAGAATTTGATATAGATGGTTGGAGACTTGATGTTGCTGATGAAATATCTTATGAATTTTGGAGAAGGTTTAGAACTGAAATTAAAAATATAAAAGATGATGCTGTATTAATAGGTGAAAGTTGGCACGATGGATATCCTTTTCTTAAGGGGGACCAATATGATGGTATAATGAATTATGGATTTACAAAAGCAGTACTTGATTATGTCGCTAAAGATAGGATAGATTCAAATGGACTATGCCATAGTTTGACTAGATTATTAATGAGAAATTTAGGTCAGGTAAATATTATGAATATGAATCTTTTAGATTCTCATGATACTGTTAGATTTTTAACTGATGTAAATGGGTCTAAGGATAAATTATTGATGGCTCTTTCTCTATTATTTACGTTTATTGGAACACCATGTATATATTATGGAACTGAAATACTTATGGAAGGTTATTCTGATCCTGATTGTAGAAGATGTTTTAATTGGAATGAAAAAAAATGGGATAGTATGTATTTATCAAAACTTAAAGAATTAATATCTCTTAGAAAAGAAAAAATAATTCAATATGGTGATGTTAAATTTGAAGTGGTAGAAAGTATGTTTAAAATGACGAGATATTTAGGAGATAAAGAAATAATTTTAATCTTAAATATGAGTAAAAATGATAAAATCCTTTCTTTAGGAGATGTTATTTCTAGTAATAAATATGAAAATAATATTTTAAAACACGAGGGATATATAGTATATAGAAGGTAGGAAATATGATATTTAAATATAGAAGAGGAAATCCAATTAAAACTGATAGCACAGTTATGTATATAGAGAGTAATAATGAATTGGATTTTTTCAATAAAACAATAAAAGATAAAAAAATTTTATTTGATATAGATGAAAATACTTTTGTTTATGGTTTAGGTGGTAGTAATAGAGGTATAAATAAAATTGGATATACATATACATCTTATTGTAGTGATGATCCCGTACATACAGAAGACAAGACTTCTTTATATGCAGCACAGAATTTTTTTGTGATAAAAAATAAAAAAGATATATTTGGGATATTTATAGATAGTCCATCTAAAATAACTTATGATGTAGGGTTTACAGAAATAGATAAATTTAATATAGAAATTGAAAGTGAAGATTATGATATCTATTATATTAAATCAAAAACAATTTTAGATATTGTTAAAGAATTTAGGAAATTAGTAGGAAGAAGTTATATACCTCCTAGATGGGCCTTTGGATACGGGCAAAGTAGATGGGGATATATGAATGAAGAAGATATAGTCAGAGTTTATGATAAACATTATGAAAATAATATAGGATTAGATATGATTTATTTAGACATAGATTATATGGATAATTTTAAAGATTTTACAATAAATAAAGAAAGATTTCCTGATTTAGAAAAATTAGTTAAAAATTTAAAAAATAAAAATGTAAGACTTATACCTATTATTGATGCTGGAGTAAAAATAGAAAAAGGTTATGATGTATATGAAGAAGGTGTGAAAAAAGGTTATTTTTGTAAAGATGAAAAGGGGAATGATTTTGTGGGTTCAGTTTGGCCGGGTTTAGTACATTTTCCAGATTTTTTAAATAAAGATGCAAGAGAATGGTTTGGTATGAAATACAAATACCTTATAGATAAAGGTATTGAGGGCTTTTGGAACGATATGAACGAGCCAGCTATATTTTTTACAGATAGAGGAATAGAAAATATGTTTTCTAAAATTGAAAAATATAGAGGTAAAAAGGATATAGGTGTATTTGATTTATGGGAAATGAAAGATTCTTTCATGGAAATGAATAATTCTGACTTAGATTATAAAAAAATGTATCATAATTTAGATGGTAATATTATTAATCACTATAATGTACATAATTTATATGGATATAATATGACTAGAAGTGCGGGTGAAATGATAGAAAAAATTTCTCCTGAAGAAAGAAAATTGTTATTTTCTAGAGCATCATTCATAGGTATGCATAGATATGGTGGTATATGGACAGGAGATAATTTTTCTTGGTGGTCACATATATTATTATCTATGCAACAAATGGTTGGATTAAATATGTGTGGTTTTATGTATATAGGGTCTGATATAGGTGGATTTAGTGGTAATTGTAGTGAAGATTTAATGATGAGATGGCTAGAATTTGCAACTTTTACCCCACTGATGAGAAATCATTCTGCAATAGGAACTAGAAATCAAGAATTATATCAGTATAAAAATATTAATAAATTAAGTAGTATTATTGATATAAGATATAGATTATTACCATATATATATAGTACTTTTATGAAATGTGTACTTAGAGATGAAATGTATTTTAAACCTTTAGCATTTGAATTTGATGATGAAATTTCAATTCGAATTGATGATCAATTGTTAATAGGTGATGAAATAATGATAGCACCAGTGTATAAAGCAAATCAAAATGGAAGAATAGTATATTTACCTGAAGAGATGAAAATGGTTAAATTTAAAGAAAGTAATGTTTTATGTGAAGAGATTTTAGAAAAAGGACATCATTATATTAAAACAGAACTAGATGAATTTTGTATATTTATTAGAAAAGGGAAAAAGATACCTTATGCTAATATAGCTAAAAATGAAAGTGAAGTAAATTTTGATGTATTTAATTTCTTAGGTTATGATAACGCAACATATGAATATTATAATGACAATGGAATAGTAAGAAAAGTATCTGAAAAGTATATTAAAACAATATAATTTAAGGGCAATTAATTGCCCTTAAATTAATATAGATAAAAAAATAAAAAAAAGCAAAAAAAGTTCTTGACATAGAGGGGGGTCTTATGGTAAGATTATTAATGTCCATAACGGACGAGGACAATGGAAAGAAAAGGAATAAATAAAGCAAACAAGAAAGACAAGAAGTCAATTTAAGGTAAGAACAATAACTTTGAGAAACAAACTGACAAAAAGGTGAAGAAT
>NZ_LOHX01000293.1 GCF_001559775.1 Streptobacillus felis
CCAGTTTTTTGGTACATGTTCTGATATATTATATACCATAAGAGGCTCTTACTAAAAATTATATTTTTTTCAATTTACAGACTTATTTCAATACTCTCATACTATCTTTTTATTTCCAAACAGTTATCTCCCAAATACCATTAATAGGTTCAACAATCTCAACTTTTATTTGCAAATTTTTACAATGATTTTCAATTTTAACTTTAGCACAACTATGATCTACAATTATAGTAAATTTTTCACCTTCATTCAAATTATTGTAAATTTTTTCAAATTTTAAAAATGGTATAGGACATATTTCACCAAAACATTCTTCTATCATAATACCTCCATAATTAGTATATCAAAAATATTTTATTAATTCAAATAAAAAAGGACTTAATGTCCTTTTTATATTTCTTTAGATATTTTCTCAACTTTTTTATCTTTAATATATACTAAAGCTGGGAATTCTTGTATATCTAATTTATTTGCTATAAATTTACTTTTATACACATCTACCTTAACCAAATCATAATTAATATTTGTTGAAATTTCTTCAACTTTTGGTAATAAAGATAGCATATGACTATCACTAGAATCATATAGATAAACTAAAGTTTCTTTACCATCATTAAGTATCTGATTATTAAATGTATGTGTTTCACTTATGAATTTTTCTGAATTATATCCTGCAATAGCTCCATCACCTACAGCTGTTGATACTTGTTTCAAGAATTTTTCTCTAATATCTCCTGCAGCAAATACTCCTTCAATATTAGTTTCCATTTTTTCATTTGTAATTACATATCCTTTTGGTGATAAATCTATTACATCTTTATATAACGAAGTGTTAGGTAAATATCCTATGAATAAGAAACATGTATCTACATCTACAGGTATGTCTTCTCCTGTTTTTGTATTTTTTAAAACTACTGTTTCCAATCTTTCATTACCTTTATATTCTTTAACCATGCTATTCCATATAAATTCCATCTTAGGATTTGCTAAAGCTTCTGCTTTTGCTATTTCATTACAATCCATAATACCCTCATCATGAACCACTGAAACTATAACTTTTTTAGCAAATTTTGTTAAGAATATTCCTTCTTCAATTGCAGAATCTCCTGATCCTACAACCATTACTGTTTTATCAGTATTAGCTGCTGCATCACAAGTTGCACAAAATGAAATACCTTTATCATAAAGGAATAAATCTTCATTAATTGCACCTGTTAATCTAGGATACCCTCCACCAGCTATTACCACTACAGGAGCCTCATAAATAACTCTAAATGTTTCTACTTCTTTAATTTCCCCATCTAATTTTACAGACTTAACATCCGTTAATTTAAATATTACATCAAAATTTTTAGCTTGTTTATGAAATAAGTTCATTAATTCTGTCCCACCTATTCCTTCTGGAAAACCTGGGTAGTTAGCTATATCACTTGTATATGTTGCTAATCCTCCAACTAATGTTTTTTCAAAAACTAAAGTTTTTAATTTAGCTCTTCCACAATATATTGCTGCAGTAAGTCCAGCACTTCCTCCACCAATAATTAAAACATCATATCTTTCTCTCTTTTTTTCCATATATATACCTACATGAATACTTTCACTAACAATTTACTTCCAATAATTGCACCAACTAATAAGAATGCTGCAAATACCCATCCTGAAAGAGATAATGCTGCTGTAGCCGAGAATAATGCTCCTATGTTACATCCTAATGCAAGTCTTGCACCGAATCCCATTAAAAATCCACCTAACATACCTGCTACAACTTGTTTTTTATTTCTTATCTTTTTAATTCTAAATTCTGAAGCAAATAAAGTTGCAAGTGTTGCCCCAAATATTATTCCTATATTACGAATTGATCCACCATCTTGTAATAATGGAGTTAAAATCGCTTTACCTTGTGAAGCATGTGTTTGGAAATAAACCCAATTTTCAGGTGTTGCACCTAATAATCTAAATACTTTTGCACCCCATACAGCAAACGTAGATGTTACTCCCCAAGTTTTATCAAAAAATATAAAGTGTGCTATCGCAAATACTGCAAGTAATGTAGCACCTGTATTATATGATAAAGGATCTTTCATTATTCTTTTATATATAGGATTCTTTTGTAATTTTTTAAAGTATGCTTGCATGTTTCCTCCTATACTAATTTTTCAATAATTAATTCCCATTCTCCATCATCTATTTCTTCTATTTCAACATTATGTCCAACTTTTCTTGCCCATTCTGGTATATTTTTCATTGCACATGAGTGATCTATACTAACTATTAATGTATCTCCTATTTCTAATTCTTCCATTTTTCCTTGTGTTCTAATTAAAGGTACAGGACAAGCCTCACCTAAACAATCTAATGTAAATTCTTTTGCCATATTCAATTCCTTCTTTCTATTTTTTATTCGTAACTTCCGATTTTTTTAAGTTGCCATTTTAAAGCAATAACATAAATTGATAAAATTATTATAAATTGTACTACTAAAGCACCAACCCATCCAAATACATCTGGTAGGAATACTTTAATAGATGTAGATGCTGTTGCTGGTTCTAAGTAACTCATTGCCCAAGCACCTATTACAGATCCAAATACAAAGAATACAAATGATAACCATTGCATTTCAAATCCTTCTCCAAATCTCATTAATGTACCTGATGCACATCCACCTGCTATAACCATTCCAATTCCAAATAAAATAGCACCAACAACTGTTAATATTGAAATTGGATATACATTAGCCATTAAGATTTTAGCATTTTCTTGATTAATATATTTATATGCTGTAAATCCTACTGTAGCTAAAGATATAGTCCATAATACAGATCTTGTAATCGAAGTACCTCCAGTTAATACTGGATCTCTAAATGCTGCTGTAAAACAGAATCTTGATCTTTGAAGAATAATCCCAAAAGCTAGACCAAAAATCCAGTATAATACTAATTTTGGTTCTTTTAAGTAGAAACCAAATCCAACTAAACATGCAAGTAATATTAATGCATAAGGTATTTGTGATGGTTTCTCTTTTCTTCTACTCTTTCTATCTTCCATCTTAGCCTCCTCTCAATTTCTTATTGTAATTACACAAATAATATAACTCTAAATTAATTTTTTAACAAGATTAATTTTAGAATATATATTCCTTTTTGGAATATAAAAGGAGTTTAATTATATAAACTCCTTATAAAAAAACTTATAAATAATAAATCATTATTTAAATACTTCCCCTGCTTGCTGATACCAAAATACTAAATCTAATGCATCCATTGGTATGTTAACCTCCTCTGAATACTTTTCCATTTTATCTTCAATTTCAAAATATTTTTTCTTAGTTAAGCTTGAAGGTATTTCTTCAATAACACCTAATTCTTTTAAATTTTTTAATACATGTCTATCTAGTATTGCTAAATATCTTCCATATCCTAAATTCCTTAAAACGTGTGCAGCTTCTTTTAATCCCATTCCTTTAATATTTTCTAATATCCAATCTCTTTTCTCTTTTACACCTTTTATTTCTGCTAATATATTTTTACTGTCTAATTTACCATTTCTTGTCATCAATTCTCTCAACAATATTAAGTATTTTGACTTATTATTTTTAAATCTTACAACATTTAAATAATCTACTATTTCTTCTGCACTCCCATTATATAGTAATCTATTAGATTTTAATTTTTCTATAGCAGACCAAGCATTTTTTGCTTTACTTTGTGGTGTAAGTATACAAAATGCTATTTCTGCAAAATAGTCTTCTTCACTGTAATTAATTGTGTTTGCATAAGCTTTAATAGCACTATCAATATCTTTTTTAATATTTTTATATATTGTGTCTATTTCTTTTTGCTTCTCTAAATTTATATTCATAATACACCTACCTTTACTATATAATAAAGGAAATTCAAATATTTGTCTATAGATTTCTTTATAGATTTTTAATTTTATATATGATATAATTAAAATATGAATTTGAAGGGAGAACATTATGAATTCTACAATTACAGTATTAGCAATATATTTTGCAATATTTTTACCAATATTTGGTATGATATATTATACAAATAATAAAAAAAGAAAAAAATATAATGAATTAATGAATAATTTAACTGTTGGTCAAAAGGTTATGACTGTTGGAGGTATAATAGGAAATATAACAAAAATAGATGAAGAAACTGTAGAAATAAAAGTTGATCAGAACTCAAGATTAACTTTAACTAAAAAAGCTGTTTCACATATATTAAAATAAGGAGTTTTTATGTTTAATAAAATTAAAAAAACTATACTTCTTTTTGGTATATGTGTTTCTAGTTTAACATTTTCTACTATATTACAAGATGTAAAATATCAAAATGGTGAATTTATATTAAAATTTGATTCTAAAATTTCAAAACCAACCATAAGTAAATCTACCATTACATCTAATAATATTCATTACAATGTTACAGAACTAAATTTAAAAAACACAAAAATATCAGAAGAAGTATTAAAACAAATAAATATCAATGATGAATTCTTTAAATATATAATGATAGATGAAGTTACTAAAGATATTATTGGTATTTATACTTATTCACAATATGGATATAATTCTATAATTACATATTCAGATAATGAAATAAAAATTAAAAAATCAAAAGTTGAGGTTCCTAAAAAAATTAGTCCCTTAACAAAAAAACAATTAGCAATAGTTCTAGATGCAGGTCATGGTGGTCATGATTCTGGTGCAAGAGGTCATGGTAAATTAGAAAAAGATATTGCGCTTGAAGTAACACTTAAACTTGCAAATAATTTAAAAAGAGATCATAAAGTTATTCTTACTCGTGGTGATGACAGATTTATAACACTAAGCGAAAGACCTAAGATTGGCAACAAAAATTCAGCTGATTTATTTGTAAGTATACATCTTAATGCTGCTTCTAATGAAACAGCTAATGGTGCTGAGATATTCTATTTTTCTAAAGAAACTAATCCTTATACTTCTAAACTTATAGAATTAGAAGAAAAATATGATGAAGCACAAGCAAAAAAAGTAAGTATAATTAACCAAATATTAGGTGATTTCTTCATTAATAGGACTAAAGAAAAAAGTGCAAACTTAGCTAGAGTTATTTTAGATAATTACTCAAAACAAATGAATTTTAGAAAAAGAGGTATTTTTGGAGCTAATTTTGCTGTACTACGTGGAAGTGAATCTGCTTCTATATTAATAGAATTAGGTTTCATAACTAATGAATATGACAATTCAAAATTAGCAAGTGAAACAGGACAAATGATAGCTGTTAATGCTATCGCTGATGCAATTAGAGAAAATTTTGAGGAGTAAATAATGAAAAAAAATAAATTTTTGATTACAGTATTTTGCTTAGCTTTATTAAGCACAGTATCATATTTTTATGTAAATTATAGAGTTAATAACCCAATAGTTTTAAGTGAAAATTCAAATAACAATGATGTAAAAACTTTAACTATATATCTATACGATAAAAAAATTAAAGATTTCAAACAATATGAAATTGAAACAGATTTAAATATAGTTGATGAAGGTGATTATGTTAATGCATTAATTAAAAATTCAAGTTTTTATAAATTAAATGATAATTATAAATTTTTGGCAGCATACTCTCTAAAAATGGATGGAAAGAATGTTTTAATTATAAAACTAAACAACTATTTCAGCAAACTAAATAATGAATCTATTTTAAATTTTGTTAACTCTGTTAAATATACTTTAAAAGAAAACTATAAAGAATATAATGAAATTAATGTTGAAATTGATTCAAATTAAGGAGAATTTATGTACGATTTAAATAAAATTGATCAAGAATTAAAAAATCTTGTTACAGAAAAAAGATATAATCATATTTTAAGAGTTAGAGATAAAGCTTTAGAACTTGCAAAAATATATAATGCACCAACTGAAATTGTAGAAGTTGGTGCTTTATTGCATGATATAGCAAAATATTTTGACGATGAAAATGCCTACTCTATTATTGAAGAGGAATATAAGCATATATTTGATAATGGATTTAAAATAAATCAAGTACTACATGGATTCGCAGCAGCTGCTTATGCAAAGAAAAAATTTAATATAACAGATGAATTAATATTAGACTCCCTTAGATATCATACTATAGGTCGTGAAAACATGACATTAATAGATAAAATAGTATATTTAGCGGATGCTATTGAAGATGGCAGGAATTATCCTAATGTTGATTTAATAAGAAAGGAATCATTAATTAACTTAGATTCTGCTATACTTCTAGAAATAAACTTTAAATTAGAGTTTTTAATCAAAAAAAATGTTATTATACATCCAAATACTATTTTATTTAGAAATAATTTAATAAAAAAAGGTGAATAAATGAATAATATTTTTGAAAGTAAATTTATATGTAAAAATAGAAGAATTGCTTTTACATATACAGAAAATAATGAAAAAGTTTTAATTAGAGATGTAAATTTTAATAATGCTTTCGATGGTGATACCGTTGCAGTTGAAATTATAGATAATGAAAAATTAGTAGGTAAGGTTATAAAAATAATAAAAAGACAAGAAACTCCCTATTTTGGTAATGTTATTATTTCAAAAAGAAACAAATATATAATAAGAATAAACCGTAGTGATTTAATAGTTACTTGCCCCAAAAATAAAATTAAAATAAAT
The DNA here is from genome assembly GCF_001559775.1 of Streptobacillus felis. NCBI lineage: Bacteria > Fusobacteriati > Fusobacteriota > Fusobacteriia > Fusobacteriales > Leptotrichiaceae > Streptobacillus > Streptobacillus felis. The sequence continues at coordinate 6,659 of NZ_LOHX01000293.1, forward strand.
CAAGGAGATATTTTAAGTTTTAGGATTGACTACACTACTCTACAAAAGGATGATATTAAAGTAAATATTATTTCAAATTTTGGTAATATTAATAATTCTAACAATATATTAAACTCTTTATTATACGCTTCTAACATATCTACAGGTTTTAGCCCTGAAATAAAAAAAGAAACTGTATCTATAAAAAGACCTAATATAGAAAATGATTTAAATTATAGAGTTGATTTACGTCATCAAAATACTATTACAATTGATGATATTAGTGCAAAAGATTTAGATGACGCTATATATCTTGAAAAAAACGATAATTACTATACTCTATTTGTTAGTATAGCTGATGTGTCTTATTTTGTTAAAGAATACTCTAATCTAGATTTGGAAGCTGCTAAGAGAGGTAATAGTATTTATCTAGCAGAAAATGTAATTCCAATGCTGCCTAAAAAATTATCTAATAATTTATGTTCACTTAATCCTAATGAAGATAAATTAACTTTTACAGTAAAACTTAAATATGACTTAAACGGTAAGCTTATAGAAAGTGATTTTTTTAAATCTATAATTAATTCACACCATAGACTTAACTATGATGAAGTAAATAAAATGTATAAAAATAATGATAAAAGTTTTAGTATGTTATGGGATATGCTAGAACTTTCAAAGTTATTAAGAAAAAACAAAAATAAAAAAGGTATGATTAATTTCAATATTCCAGAGATTAAACTAATATTAAATGAAGATGGTAATATTAAAGAAATATCTAAAAGAACTTCTGGTCTATCTCAAGAATTAATTGAAGATTTTATGGTTGCTGCAAATGAAGCTGTTGCTGAATATCTTCATTGGCAAAATAGTCCTGCAATTTATAGGGTACATGAATCACCTGAAACTGATACGCTAAGAAGTTTAAATAAAAAACTAAATATCTTAGGATATAATATAAGTAATATTATGGATATTCATCCAGGAAAAATATCTAAAATCATTGATAAAAGTTCTAATGATGTAAATTCATATTTGATACATAAAACTATATTACAATCTATGAAGAGAGCTAAATATATGAATGAAAACAAAGGACATTTTGGTTTAGCTCTAGATAATTACTTACATTTTACTTCTCCAATAAGAAGATATTCAGATTTAATAGTACACAGAATGCTTGATTTTTCATTAAATAACAAAAAAATTTCAACAAAATTTATAGATAAAAAAATGGAAGAATACAAAATGATAGCTGAACATATTTCTAAAACAGAAAGAACTGCTGAAAGACTTGAAAAGGACTCAATAAAGCTTAAAATTTTAGATTATATGAAAAATAATATTAATTCTGTATTCGAAGCAAGAATTTCAGGTATTATTTCTGGAAAAGTATTTCTTCAACTAGAAAATCTAGTAGAAACTGTTTTTTATGATAGCGATACTAATAAATACATTATAGAAAATTATCAGTTGCATGATAAATACGGTAAAATTTATAATATTGGAGATAAAGTAAAAATAAAAATATTAAAACTTGACTATGAAAAAATAGAAATAATTTCGGAGGTAATTTAATGAAAATATTAGCTAATAATAAAAAAGCATATTTTGACTATTTCATTGAAGATGAATATGATGCTGGAATAGAGTTAAAAGGTACAGAGGTTAAATCTATAAAATTAGGAAAAGTTAGTATTAAAGAAAGTTTTGTAAGAATAATAAAAAACGAAGTATGGATAATGGGAATGTTTGTTTCTCAATATACTTTTGGAAATATATACAATGTTAATGAAACTAGAGTTAGGAAACTATTATTAAATAAAAGAGAAATAAAAAAGTTAGCTGAAAAAGTAAAATTACAAGGATATACAATAGTTCCTTTAACTGTATATAATAATAATGGTCTTGTTAAAGTAAAAATTGCTACAGCTCGTGGAAAGAAAAATTACGACAAGCGCGAAAGTATAAAAGAACGTGATATATCAAGAGATATAAAAAAGAATTTTTAATAAAAAAAGGTGATTCGGGATTTTAAAAAAATCCTTGAATCACCTCTTTCTTTTCTGTATAATTAAGTTACCACACCAAATTACAGAAAGGATTGATAAA
>NZ_LOHX01000294.1:0-954 GCF_001559775.1 Streptobacillus felis
TATTTATAGTATTATTTCTGTTTTTTGTTGGAGCATGTGTTAGAATAAATTCAGAAGGTTCTATGATAGAGGGTTTAAAAAAAAGAGGCATTGCTATAAAAAGAAGAACTATAGACTTAGAGGCTTTCTATATGATAGGTAGTGGACCTAGTGAAGTAACATATATGTGGCTATACCCTCCAGTTAAAAATAGGAGTAAATATATTAGTCCGGAATGGAAAATAATGGTTTCTGTTAATTCTTTTGGTTATGGATTATCAGGAAGAGAACTTTTAGAGTATGGATATAAAGGATATGTAGTAACAGATTTAATATTTAATAAAGAAAAAGGAAATGATTTCAGAGGAATGGAAAAGATTTTAGATGAATATACTAAAAAATATCGAATATTTGTTGGTGCTTGGATAAAAAATTATGGATATTTAAAGAGCTTGTATATGTTAGGTGAAGAGGAAGAAGTTCGTTATCAATATTTTAAGGAAAATGGAGAATTAGTATTTAAACAAGTTGATTTAACATATGAAGAGTTTTGGGACAAGGAAAAAGAAAATGAAAAGAAATTTTATGAAATATATGATGAGTATTTTAAAGAAGTTAGACAATTCGAAACAATGAATTGGGATGAATATGCAGAGATTTTTTCATATTTTCCAATCCTATATGTTGTTCTTAAGTGTAAGGAATGCGATTTAAGTAATAAAGAAGAAATAGAAAAAGAAGTATATGAAAAAATTAAAAAATATCATAATCCTAAAACATATAAATTAGAAGTATTTTTAGAAAAGGAAGAAGAATGAAAAAACTACTAATAATATTAATTCCATTTATTGTTTATTCTACAGAAATAGATAAGATAATATATAATGGAGTAGAGGATAGTTTGGCTATTAGTTTAAATAGTGATTTAAAAAGCGGAGAAGAACTAGATGTATTAAAAATAGATACACTAGTATC
>NZ_LOHX01000294.1:1144-9132 GCF_001559775.1 Streptobacillus felis
TAATTACAGATAATGAAAATATCTATGATATATCGGGACTAAGTAATAGATATGAAATAAAGGTTGATAGAAAGATAAATAAAACTATTGATTTAATAAGTTCATATTCATATATAGATAGAAGATCATATGTAGAAGATGTATTAAGTAGAAGAGATAGTATACATAATTTTAGCATAGGGTTAGATAGTAGAATTAAAGAAGACCATAAAGTATTATTAAAGTTGGATAACAAGATAGAAAATGGGAGATATTTACCATCTTTTAATTTAGATTATGGATATAAGGATATTTTAAGTATTAGAAATAGTATAGAGAATAGAGAAATAGATACTAGTTTAGATATTAACTTAAAGTATAAAAAACTTTATTCAAAGATAGGATTTGATACAGACTATAAGACATTTAATCCTAGGGTAAACTTAGGTATAAACTTTGATATATCAAGATTAAATATAGATTCGTCTTTGGAATACAATAAAAGATTTAGAGCACTTTTTGCTTTGAAGTTTGATGTGGTAAAATAAAAATAAGAACTATTTCGTGAGAAGTAGTTCTTTTTAAATTGTTGAATTACTTAGTTAAGTATTGTATAATTAAAGGTAGATAAATAGTTGGGAGGAAAATATGTTAATAGATATTTTTAAAGTATTCATTTTGTCTTTAATTGAGGCATTTACAGAGTTTATACCTGTAAGTTCAACAGGGCATATGATACTTGCAGATAAATATATAAATTTGTCAAATAATAAGGAATTTGTTACGGCATTTCAAGTGATAATACAACTTGGAGCAATACTTACTGTTGTAGTAATATTTTTCAAAAAACTATATCCATTTATGTATAAAGAAGAAAAAAGGAAGAATCTTATTGTTTTATGGACTAAGATTATAGTGGCAGTTTTACCAGCTGTCATATTAGGTCTATTACTTGATGACTACATTGAAGAACACTTTTTTAATGCAACAGTAGTTTCAGTAATGCTTTTAATATACGGGATATTATTAATTTTTATAGAAAGAAAAAATAGAAAACAAAATATTACTAATCTTAATAATATTAGTTATACTATGGCTCTTTCTATAGGGCTATTTCAATGTTTAGCAATGATACCAGGAACATCTCGTTCAGCAGCCACTATAATAGGAGCTATGTTTTTAGGATTAAATAGAGTTGCAGCGACTGAATTTTCATTTTTCTTAGCCATACCTACTATGCTGGGTGCTACTGCATTGAAACTAATAAAAATAGGGTCTTTATTAAGTGCATATGAACTATTATTAATATTTATCGGTCTTTTATTAACATTTATTATGTCACTAATGATAATAAATAGCTTCCTAAGATATATTAAAAAACATGATTTCAAGGTATTTGGATATTATAGGATAATAATTGCAATATTAATACTTTTAGATATATATGTGTGGTAGTAATATGAAAATAAGTTCAAATTATGAGATAAATGAAAATAAGTGGAATGAATTTATTTATGTATTCTTTAAAGACATAGAAGATGAAGTATATATTCATGTAGAAGAATCTAGTAAAGATATTACTGTTTTTGCCAAAAATGAAGTAAATGAAATTAATTATACTATTAATAAAATGATAGATAATCAAGTTGAAGTAATGTTAAAATCCTCTTTATTAAAGCTATATAATATAGCTGTTCCTTGGGGTTCTTTAGTTGGTGTAAGACCGACAAAACTTGTAAGAAAATTACTTAAGAAAAATGATTATGATAAGATATTAAAAATATTACAGCATGTATATCTTGTTAGTGATGAAAAATCAAAATTACTTATAGATGTAGTTAAAAACTCTATTGATTATTTAGATAAGGATACTATAGGTATATACATAGGACTTGCATTTTGTCCAACAAAATGTACGTATTGTTCATTTCCTGCATATTTAAAAAAAGGTAAATATGAAAAAAGATATGAAGAGTATTTTGATACCTTATTAAGAGAAATTAGAGAAATAGGTAGTTTATGTAAGGAGTTAAATTTAAAAATTAATAGCATATATGTTGGTGGTGGAACTCCAAGTTATTTAAACCATGAAGAATTAGAAATGCTTTTAACAACAATTGATGGAAATATAGATTTATCTAATTTAAAAGAATATACTTTTGAAGCAGGTAGGATAGATACCATAGACAAAGAGAAATTAATGATGCTAAAAAGATATAGTGTGACTAGAATAAGTATTAATCCACAATCTTTTAAGGATAGTACATTAAAACTAGTTAATAGATATCATAATTTAGAAAAACTTAATGAAGTATATGATGTAGCTAAAAAATTAAAGTTTGATATTAATATGGACTTTATTATAGGTCTACCTCGTGAAAATACGGAAGATGTTTTAAATACTTTAGAAAAATTCAAAGATTATGATCCAGAAAATGTAACGTTTCATTACTTAGCTATGAAAAAGGCTTCTTATCTTACTAAGAGTAAATATTTTGAAGAAAATGCTTTGGACTATATTTTGATAAATAATAAGATATTAGAAGTTATGAAAGAAAAAGGATACATACCTTATTACATGTATAGACAAAAAAGTTCTAGTATAGATGGTGAAAATATGGGATATTGTAAGGTAGGTAAACAATTAATATATAATATAGAAATGATAGAAGAGTATAAGAATATAATATCTATAGGAGCTGGAGCTATAACTAAGATAATAAAAGAAGATACAATAAAGAGGTTAATCAATCCTAAAGATCCACTTATGTGGGTAGATGAATTTGAAGAAAGATTAAATGAAAAGAAAAAAGTAATTAGGGAGATGTTGTGAGAAAATTAAAATACATATTGGTAATTTTATCTATGCTTTTCATATTTAATTTCATTAAAACTTTTTTTACTAAGGAAGATAATGTTCCTAGGGTAGAAATAAATGAAGAGTTAGTTTTTCAAAATGATAACGAAAATAAGGAGAAATTAGATATAAATAATGTTATGATAGATGAAATATTAAAAATAGGTCTTTCTATTAAGGAAGCATATAAGATAATTGAGTATAGAGATTTTGTTGGATATATTGATACTGTTGATAATTTAGTTAGGATTAAAGGTATAAATAGAAATAATATAGATAAGTATAAAAAAATATTTTTAGTTGAAGATACTGAAGAAAAAGAATATGTTAAACATAATATTAATGAACTTAGTGAAGATGAATTATTTATGCTTGGATTTTCAAAAGATAATGTTAGGTATATATTGGAAATTAGGAATAATAAGGAAATAAGATCAGACCTTGAATTAAAAGGAAAAGTAAATATGAATGTAGTTAATAAACACATAAAGTTTTAGGAGATAGTTATGACAATGGAAGAAAAGAATAAAGAAAATGTTTTTGCCCTATTATCAGGTTTAAAAATGGCTGAAATTAATAATAATAAAGTGCAAAAAGAATTTTGTGCCGCTTTGATATATAAATACCAACAAGAAGGTATTAATATATATGAGCATGTAAAAAAAGAAGATATAGAAGAAAGTATTAATGAAGGGGAAAATCTTTTTGTTAAAAGAAAGAGAAGATACTTTATCAAAAAAACTTTGTTTAATATGTTTACAGGTATGGCTGCAGCATTATTTACCTATGGTTATTTACAAGTAAGTTTAGCAAGATCTATAGTAGTTTTCTTTTTTTCATTTTTAATAGATAGTTTAATAAAATTAAAAGTAAGTAAAATAGTTTTCGTAAATGAAGCAAGAAAAGAATATGAAAGATATGTTGATCATAAATTAGTCCATATTAGAGAAAGTGAGGATGTGAGTAAATTATGGAAATAAGAAGACCTAATGTTGAGGGATATAAGGTAGGGAATTTATCTCCTAATGTTAAATTTACTAAAGAATTAAAAATAAAAGAAGGAGAGAAAAGACCTAGTAAAGAATTTACATCATCGCTTGAAAAAATGAGATCAGAAATGTGGTTTCCTAATAAGGATATTACAACTATTCATATAAAAAATGAAATAAAAAAAATAGAAGGTATAAGAGTTGTTAAATATTCTAAAGATGATGAAGATAAAGAAAAATTAATAATATTTTTCCATGGTGGAGGATATTATGGAGGATCAACTGATACTATACAGAATACTTGTAGATATATGGCAGAACAAACGGGTGCTACTGTAATTTCTGTAGATTATTCACTTGCACCAGAGTTTCCATATCCGACTTCAATTAATGAAGGATATACTGTTTTAAAATATTTTGAAAATAGATATGATAGTATATATGTTGGTGGGGATAGTGCAGGAGGAGGTCTTGCGTGTTCAGTAGTAATTAAAGATATAGAAGAGGGAACTAAAATTTGTGATGGATTAATAATGTACTATCCTGTATTACTTATAGACTTAAAAGATAATTGTAGGGAAGATTTTGTTTGGGATATTAAAGAATATGATATAGATGAAACAAGCCCTGATGCAGGACTTATGAAATCAGAAGCAAGTGGTTTAAAGTATGCTATGTCATATATTAAGGATATGTATATTAAAACTAATGAATCCATTGATAATTACTATATTTCTCAAATAAATGCTCCAGATAGTTTATTAAGACAATTTCCTAAAACATTAATATTTACAGTAGAATACGATTATTTAAGATTAGAAGCTGAATATTTCCATAAAAGACTAAGAGAAAATGCAGTAAAATCTATAGGGATTAGATATGCAGGAGAGGTACATGCTTTTATAGATAAAACTGGATTTAATGATAATATTATAGATAGTGTTGATGAAATAAGGGAGTTTATAAAATGATTAAAGAAATAATTAGTTCGGAAATAAGTAATATTTTATCACTGCATAGTGAAGAATATAATGAAAAAGGATATTATTTTGAAAATGATGGACATGAAATATATTATGAGGTAAGTGGTAATGAATACGGAATACCTGTAGTTTTTGTACATGGTGGGCCAGGATCACCTATGGGAGACTATGCAAAAAGATTTTTTAATAAAGATAAGTATAGGATAATAGTTATAGACCAAAGAGGTTGTGGTATGAGTAAACCTTTTGCTAAAATGAAGAATAATAATACTTTTTCGTTGATAGATGACATGGAAAAAATAAGAGAAAAATTAAGTATAGATAAATGGATAGTATTTGGAGGTTCTTGGGGCTCAACACTTTCTTTAGTTTATGCAATAAATCATCCAGAAAGAGTACTTAAACTAGTTTTAAGAGGTATATTTTTAGCAAGAGATGAAGATGTTGATTGGCTATATAAAGAAGGTGCTAGCTATGTTTATCCCGAAGAATTTGAAAAATTTATTTCTCCTTTAACAATAGAAGAAAGAAAAAATCCTGTTAAATCATATTTAAAATATTTACAAATGGATTTAGAAACAGCTAAAAAATATGCTAAAGTTTGGTCGGACTGGGAACATTCATGTGTAAGACTTATAAGAAAAGATAATCAAAGTGAAATATCAAAATCAGATATTTCTATGGCTATAATAGAATGTACATATTTTAATAACAATTCTTTTTTACCAACAAAAAACTATATTTTAGAAAATACAAATAAGATAGAAAATATAGAAATAGATATTGTTCACGGTAGATATGATGTAGATTGTAGATTAATAGGAGCATATGACCTATACAAACAACTAAATAATGCTAATTTATACATAATACAAGATGCAGGTCATTCAAGTCTTGAAAAAGGTATAACACATAAACTTATGGAAATTATGGAGGAATATAGTGAAAGATAAGATAAAATTAATATCCATAGATTTTGATGGTACTTTTTTAGATGATAGTCATTTTAAACAAGATTTAAGTTATGTAGATAAATTAAGAGAGAAAAATTTAAAACAAGAGATAGTATTTGCGAGTGGAAGAGCTACTGCAGGTATAGTAGAACTTGTAAAAAGAATAGATATGACAGATATGGTAAGATATATTATTGGTCATAATGGTGCTGAAATTTATGATTTAAAAGAAAATAAAGTGATATATCAAGAATTGCTAGATAATGAAACTGTTTTAAATATTATAGATCTTTTAGAAGGTAACGGATATGATAATCCTTTAAGTATACATGATTGGAATAGATTTTGTACATATAAAAATCATGGAGAGTATTCAGAGATAGTAAATTTAGAACAAAGAGTTAATTTTGTTGATTTAGTTAATATTGAAAGTGTAGATGAATTTCCAAAAAATAAAATAAAACTAATGATATTTACTAAGGATAAAGAAGAATTAGATAATATATATGAATTGATTTCAAAAAGTAGTTTTAACGATAAAATTACTCAGGCTAGAAGCGGTATATTTTTAAATGAATTAACTAAAAAAGGAATAAATAAGGCAAAAGGATTAGAAGTTCTTTGCCAAAAATTAGACATAGATTTAAAAGATGTACTTGCTTTTGGTAATGGTGAGAATGACTTAGATATGTTATTAGAGGTTGGTTATGGTTTTGCTATGAAAAATTCAGAACAAATTGTTCTAGAAAAAATAAATAGATTAACTAAATATACTAATAATGAATTTGGAGTAGAAAGAGAAATTATTGATTTTCTAGGAATATAAATAAGATAAGATAGAAAGGAAATGTTATGTCAGAAATAATACAATATATTTTGGGTATAAGTCCAAGTATACTTTTACCTATAGTTATAATAATAATGTCGTTGTTTATGAAGATGAAAGTAAAAGATGCTTTAATTTCAGGTGTTACACTTGCAATAGCCTTTACTTCAATATCTTTAGTTATAGGATTTATGTTTGATACTATTTCTCCTGTAGCTTTAAGATTTGTAGAGTATACAAATATAAAGTTAGACGTTATTGATTTAGGTTTTTCTCCTATGGTAACTATTTCTTTTGCTTGGCCTTTTGCTCTTATTATGTTTCCTTTGCAAATTGGGATTAATTTAATAATGATACATTTTGATCAGACTAATATATTAAATGTTGATATATTTAATATTTGGACTAAGGTATTTACAGCAGCTATTGTTTCTGTAATATCAGGTAGTGTTATTTTTGGATTTATTGCAGCAATAATACAAATACTAATTGAATTAAAGGTTGCAGAAAAAATTAGACCAAGAATAGATGATATAACTGGTATGGAATCTACAACTACAACGCATGTAGCGATATTACAGTGCTTGATTATGTATCCGATAAATAAGTTTTTAGATATGATACCATTTATTAAAAATACAGAACTTGATATAGAACACTTAAAGAATAAGATAGGAGTTTTTGGAGAAGATTCAGTTATGGGATTTATTATAGGTATGATACTTTCTATATTTTCAGGTTATTCTATACTTGAAAGTATAGAAATATCAGTGAAACTTGCAGCGACACTAGTACTTTTACCTATAATAGCAGGTATGTTTGTTAAAGCATTAAATCCAGTTTCAGAAGTTGCCAAAACTTTTATGGAGAGTAGATATAAACATAAGGATATAGTTATAGGTCTTGATTGGCCTATACTTGGATCTGCAGGCGAACTTTGGATAGTATCTGTACTTTTAATACCTATTACACTTATTTTAGCATTAATATTTTCAAAACTTGGATTTAGTAGTATATTACCTTTACCAGGTATAGTTAATCCTATGATAGTAGTTCCAGCATTAATAGTAGCTAATAGAAACTTATTAAAAATGTTAATATTAGGAACAATAATCACTCCTATATACCTTATGGTTTCAACAAGTATAGCACCTTCTATTACTGAACTTTCTAAAAGTATAGGTGGTATAGGTAATAATGGTCAATTAATAAGCTATTATGCATTTGAAAGTCCATATTTTAGATGGGCAATGATAAAATTCTTTGAATTTAAGGTATATGGAATTATTGCGTTTGTAATTGCAATTTCGTTATTCCTTTATTTCTATAAAACATTTGATCACAATCAAAAATAAATAACATGTACCTATAAACACACTGAAACGTAAAAAGTTTGTAGGT
>NZ_LOHX01000295.1 GCF_001559775.1 Streptobacillus felis
TATTTTATTTTAACTTCTTTCTTTGAAAGTTCTCTCATCTCTTCAACTGTAATATTTTTATTAAATCCTTTTGAGTCATAATTATTTTCTTTTTGCTCTTTGTCTGTATTTTTTAAATTATTTCAAGTTTTTTTATTCTCTTTAGGAAGTGTTGTAGTTGCTGCTACAATCCCTATACTTGTGTAATCTAAAATTTCACTGACATTATCATATAATTTAGAATTATATTCTCTTAAATCTTGTTTATATTTAATCTCTTTACCTGTTATTGATTCTGTAATTTTTTGTATTCCAGCATTTAATTCGTTTGCAACAAATATAGTTTGACCACTTATTACAATATCCCCTATAAACTTTAACCCTTGTGAAACAGGCAGAGAGATACCTAATGTTACCGGAACTGAAATAACACCTAGAGTATCTAGAGCTAATGAAACACCTCCTATTAATATTAATTTACCTCCAGCTACAGCTAATCTACCACCACCATCCATAAACTTATCTATTCTTTCATCAGGTGTTATACCACGATTTTTCAATAATCCGTATACTATTTCTAATTTTTTTTGTTTTAGAACTAAGCCCAATATGCTCTAATTTGTTTCCTGTAGATAAACTATCACTAACAACCTTAGCATCTCTAGGAATATCTAAAAGATTATCTTTTCCTAAGTTAGTTAACTCTTCTAGTAATAAATCTACATTTTCTTCTGTTATCTTATCAAATACATTTAAATCATTAAAGTTTACATCATATAAACATTATTTTATATCCTCTTTACACTTTTACTAAATTATATAA
>NZ_LOHX01000296.1 GCF_001559775.1 Streptobacillus felis
CAATGTTTATGCGTGTTTTTAGTTCAAAAAAAGCCAGCTTTATTTCTGGCTTTTTTTGTTTATTTAGACTGTTTATTTCGGAACAGCCCCTTTTTTATTCATCAAGCGGTAGTATTTCAGTAAATATTTCATAACCCTCTATTTCTCTTGATAGTATTTTTTTATAATTATCTAACTGTTTAATATATTTGGGATTATTTTTTACATTATGCCCTGTCTTAAAATCGTAAATATATGCTTGTTTATTGGCATTATCAATAAGTAATAAATCAATAATGTACATTTTATCATATTCTTTATCAAATATTTTAAATTCTGAATATCTATCCATATTACTATTTAATATATATCTATACTTTTCAACATTTTTATATACAAGTTCTAATACTCTGTTAAAACTCTCATCTGATAAAAGATTCCCAAATTTTTTTTTAACTATATCAATTGCTATTTCAACATTACCTTTGTATACTTCAAAGAAATAGTGTATTGCACTTCCTTCTTTTTGTTTATTGATTCTATCTACATTATATTCTTCATTATCAACTTCTAAATAATTAGTAGGTCCTATATAATTAGAATATTTAGTATAATCTGTATCTATTTTAATTTTTTCCACAGGCTGTACTTCAATTCTTTTTCCTAACTCTTCAACCTTATTAATTAAAGGCCCCTGTTTTGTATAGAAAATATAGCAATTTTCTCTAGCTCTAGTATACCCAACATAATTCAAGTTTAAATATGCATCCTTATTACTTTTATTAATACTAATATATTCTTCGTATACTTCCTTATGCCCTTTAAAAGATTCAATAATTTCATTATACTCTGTATATTCAAATCCTTTTTCTTCATTAATTTTTTTCAACATCTTATATAAAATATGATAATCTGTTAATCTAAACTTACTTACATTATATTCATTATCATATGCTACATATTTTTTATAATCACCCTTATTTTCATCAAAACTATCATCATAAGTGTAAACATTTTTATACTCAAGACCCTTAGAAGAATGTATTGTTGTAAGAATAATTCCTTCTTTTTCTATAACAGATTTTCTAGTCTCCTTATTTTTTTCAATATTTTCATAAAAGTCATATAAATTATTAAATTCCTTCATTTTAGAAAAATAGATATTCAAATTAAGTATATCATTAGAATCATTATTTGCACTATATCCAAATCTACGTAAATATTCATCAGAAAAATCAAAATTATTTGAGTTATATGAATTATGTTTATCAAAATTCTTTTTAAAAAATTCTAAATCAACATCTTTTTTACCCTTTATTACTTCATCAATATCTTCTAGACTATAGTTTTTGACGTTACTTCTTAAAAACTCATATTTAAAAACTTCATTTTTAGTAACTAAATACTTAACCAAGCTATGAGCTACTTTAACCGCTTTTACATCTAATATATTTGACTTAGAAATAAGTGAATATCTAATATTATTTTCATCTAAATATTTAGCTACTTCTTCAAGTTCATTATTATTTCTAAGTAAAACAGCTGTATCTGTAAAATCTTTATTTTCAATTATTTTTCCAGCTATAACTTTGTATATATTATCATTATTTTCATTATTATTATTATTATTATTTTTATTTTGTTTTGGTTTTTCAAAAAATATTGTTTGCACATATCCTGCATTTTTTTCTTCTTTGCTTGATTTAACTTCATTATACGAATAATTTTCTAAGTTAGAAAATTTTTTATTTACAAATTCAATTATATTTTTTTCAGATCTATAGCATGTACTTAAATTTTTAACTACAGTATCTTCCCCAAGTGTTTTTTCTAAATCTTCAAATAATTTTTTATTACCTCCACGCCATTCATATATACTTTGCTTTTCATCTCCAACACAAGTAACTATTTTAGCTCCATCCATAATTAATTTTATAAATTTAAATTGTGCTACACTTGTATCCTGAAACTCATCTACCATTAGCGCATCTATTCTACCATCCATCAATTCATAAAATGCCTCAGTTACTTTACCATCTTTTACTAATCCTAATCTTACATCAAAAATATATTTAAGTGTATAATATGTAATATCGTTAAACTCTAATAATTTCTTTTCTTTTTTTAATTTATAGTCTGTTTCAAAAATAATTTTTGAATTATCAAATACTTCTTTAGTTTTCTTTTCACTTTCATATATATATCTCATTATTTGAAACTCAACGATTTTAATAGATAGTTCTACTTTTTTACTATTAATATATTTTACAATTTCAGATTTAAGATCAGTTTTAATTTTAAATACATCATACACGGTAAATATTTTTTCAAAATATGTTTTAAGTTTAGAATAAATAAATTCAATATTTACATCATTTATATTCTCCAATAATTCTAATACTTTTTTAATATCATTTTTTGCTTTCTCTTGATTTTTTTCAAATTCTAATACATTATAAAAAAGATTTTTAGCTTCGTTTAAAATATCTTCTAAAGTATATCTTTCTTTAATTGATTTAATACTTTCTAATTCCTGCTTATTATATATAAAATAATTTTTTATGTCTTTAATAGCTTTTTTTACATCTCTTGATTTAAACTTATATTTAAAACTAGGATTATTAATTAATTTGATTAAAAAATCAGTATATATTGTTTTTTCATTTTCTGTATCTTCAACCAATATATCATAATCATACATATCTAATATAGGTTCTGCAATACAAGTATTAAATACTTTTGCTGTAAATCCATCTATAGTATCTATTCTTACCCTATTTTTATTAATTAACATATCTTTATATATATTAGTTAACTTTTCTATATCACCGGGTTTAAAAGCATAATCAAAATTATTTTCTATATTCTTAATCAATTCTTCTGATTTTTTATCCTTAGATATTATGCTTAATATAAATTCAAATATTCTATTTTTTATTTCTGCCGTAGCTTTTTTAGTAAAAGTCATTACCAATATATTTCTAAAATCTATATCTAATAATAGAAAGTATATGTATTCTAGAGATAATCTATATGTTTTCCCTGTTCCTGCACTTGCCTTTACAACTGTTTTCTTAGTTATCATTATTAATTACCTCCTTAAAACTAGAATATTTCGAAATATTCTCCCCTTTTTTAAATGTGTCATTATTAATATATGAATTCAATATTTCTACAATAAATTCTTTATTTAAATTTACATCCATACCATCAACTTTAAATTTAACATCATCCCTAGCTATAAATAAATCATCAAAAGTTTGTATAAATGAAATATATCCAACACTCTCCTTATCCTTGAATTCATCCATATATGAATATATTTTAATTTGTTTTGAATATTTCTTCATTTTATCATCATTATAATTACCTGTTTTAAAATCTATAATTATATATTTGGATTCTGTTTCTATTATTAAATCTGATTTACCCTTAATTTTGATTTCTCTATCCCCTACATTTACATAAAATCCTACTTCTTTTTCAGTATATATTTCAACTATATTTTCATGTATCAATTTCTTTTTCAATTTTTCAAAGAAATTCATTATAGTCTCAGGTAATATACTTAAGTACATCATTTCAAAATAGTTTTTAAAATCATCAAGAATTACATTATTTTTTTCATCCATAACTAATTTTATAGATTCATTTATATATTCAAGTAGTTCTTCTTCTTTAGTATGACATATATTTTTCCCAACTCTTTTTATTATATTCTCCATAATACTATGAATTATATTACCTACTTCCATTGCCTTAATTTCTTCATTATATATATCACTTTCTTCAATATTAGTTGATAAATAAAAATCTAATTCTGATTCTATCAAACTTAATAACTTAGTTACTGATATACTATTAAATTCTGATAATTTATCTTTTTTATATAACAAATCATCCTCTATTTTATCTTTTATTCTAATTTCACTTTTATCAAGTAATTTATCTAAAATAACTGTTTTTTCACTCATAGATATCTCTTTTTTATCAACATATAATTTATTTGTAAATATTAATTCAGTTAAAAATGGCATTTCTGATATATTTTCATCCTCATTTTTAATATAGCTAATATATATATTTTTAGATACTGCAATATTTCTATATATATTAAATAAATTTTCAAATACTAAATCATCTGATATTGAAAGTCCTAACGAAATACTTTGCAATTTAGAAAATATATTTCTATCTTTAATAGAGATATTACCTTGAACATTTATTAAAGCAAAATTCTCTTTTATTTCTGTTCCTAACTTTTTAACATCCAATATTCTATTTTTCTTTTCTACTAAATCTGCATGTAATGTTTTTTTATCTAAATATTTTAAAAATAGCATTAAATAATCCGTTACAAAATTTGATAAAAAGTCTAATTCTAATACATTAACCTCACTTAATGCTTCAAAAAAAGTAAAACTAGTGTTAAACATGTATTCTTTTTCAGATCTAATATTACCAATTTTTTCAAAAATTTCTAAAAAATCTTCTTTATTTTTATATCCTGTTATTTTATTTAATAATGTTAAACTTTCAAGTTTATCACTTTCTAAATATATTTTATTATTTTTTGATTCTTTGAATAAAACAGAGAACTCTTTATTATCTATTTCAAATTCACTAACATATTCTTTAATTGAGTATAATCTATATATATCACTAATTAAATATCTCCCGCTTTTTGAATTCTTAATAGCTCTATATATTTTTGAAATAATATTATATGACACAGTTTGATTAAATGAAAAATCTAGCGTGTTTATTATTTCATTTTGTTTAATAAATACATTTTCATTTTTTATTTTAGATTTCTTGTTTTCTTCCATATCATATATGGTATTAAATTTTTCTAAATTATCAATAATATTTAAGTTTTGTGTAAATTTATCACTACATTCAACTATAGATATATTCTTATCCTTTAAATTTGGTAAAGTAATATTTTTTAAGATATTTTTTTCTTCATCATAATCATTTTTATTAACATATAGATATATATATAGGTTACTTATATCTTCTAATATCTTCTTTTCATAGATATTAAAAGAAAACTTATTAATAAAAATTATTTTTTTGAAACTATTAATATATTCAAAATTAATATATGAAAAAATAGGTAACAAATATCTAGGTATTTTTTCTTCTTTATTTGCTCTTTCAACCATTAAATCATTTATTTTAAGATATATATCAATTATATTATGTTGCCATTCAAATATTTCTATTTTATTTAAATCTATACCACATTCAATATATTCTTTCATAAAAGAATAGTATCTATAAGCTATATCTATACAATCAAAATACTCATTAATTTGAAGTTTTTTCTTTAATTCTTTATCTAAAGTATTATAGAAAAAAACAACTTCTTTTTCTTCTTTAAGTAATATTTTATTTGTAAGTATTACCCTTTCCCAAAATTCATTTTCTGTAATATATTTATTTGTAGAAAAAATATTTTTATCAAAGTTTTCTAATACAAATTTATCATTAAAATTTGAAAATACATATAGAGTATCTTTTTCTAAATTTTTAGTTAAATCAAAATCTATACCCTTATATTCAAAATTTAAAGCCATAAAACACCACCTTTGCACTTTTAATATATTATATCATATTTTCAAATAAAAAAAACTACATCCATAAGATGTAGTTTTATATATTACATTGCTTTTACTTTTTCTACTAAAGCTTTGAATTCTGCAGCATTGTTTAAAGCAAGTTCTGCTAAAACTTTTCTGTCTAATTCTATGTTTAATTTCTTTAAACCATTCATGAATTTAGAATATGATAATCCTTCAGCACGAGTAGCTGCATTAATTCTAATTATCCATAATTCTCTCATTGTTCTTTTCTTTAATTTTCTATGTTCTGTTGCATAAGCCATAGCTTTTTTAACAGCTTCATTAGCCTTTTTATAGTTAGTTTTTTGTGTCCCTCTATATCCTTTTGCTTCATTTAATACTTTTTTATGTCTTTTTCTTCTTACTATTCCAGTTTTTACTCTTGGCATTTTCTTTCCTCCTTATAAGTTATTATCTTCCTTCTTGTCCTGCTAATAATCTAGATGCTTTTCTAGCTGCTCCACCATTTAACACTTGATCTTGTCCTAATCTTTTCTTTCTCTTATGAGTCTTTTTAGTTAATATGTGGCTTTTTCCTGAATGTTTAACTACGAATTTACCTGTTCCTGTAACTTTAATTCTTTTTTTAGCTCCTTTGTGTGTTTTCATCTTTGGCATAAATTTTCCTCCTCTTGTCTATTTCTTAGGTGAAAGCATAACAAATTTTTGTAATTGCTCTTTTCCATATTTTTTTTCTACTATAGCTTTATCTTCGAAGACATTTGCAAATTCATCTAAAACTTTTACTGCAGTTTCTGAATGAAGTTTTTCTCTTCCAGATAATCTTAAACTGATTTTTACTTTATTTTCTTTTTCTAAAAATTTATCAATTTGATTAATTTTAGTTTCCATATCATGTGTATCGATATGAGGTTTAACTCTTATCTCTTTAATTACAGTATTTTTTTGTTTTTTCTTATTTTCTTTATCTTTCTTTAATTTTTCATAACGATATTTACCATAATCCATTATTTTACATACTGACACACCATTATTTGATGACATTTCAACTAAATCAAGATTTTTTTCTTGAGCAATATCATAAGCTTCATGGAAAGACATTAATCCTAATTGTTCTCCTTCCTCTGATATTAACCTTACTTCTCTAGCTCTAATCTCGTCATTGATTCTAGTTCCATCAGTTTTCCCAGTTCCTTTAATAAAGAACACCTCCTATATTTTTGTAATAAAAAAACAAGATAAAATCTTGTTCTCAAAAATCAATAAAAAATCATTAGACTTAGTCTAATACAATTTAATTACTAATAACCTAACTCATATTAAGCCTATGCATACTAAACGCTATGGAAAGGTGAGAACCAAAATTCTTCTTTTCAATATCAATCATTGTTGATATTTTATTTTACCATAAAATAATAACATATTTAACATATTTTGTCAAATTATTTTTACTATTTTTATATAAATTATTTTATCATAAATATTTTAAAAAAGCAAACACAGTTTCCTGTGTTTACTTAATTATTATTTCTACCCTCCTATTTTTTTCATCTATATCACTTATATGTCTTTTTTTTCCTTCTCCTATAACATATATTCTATCATCTAAAATATTATGTTCCTCAACTAAGTATCTCTTAACTTCATTAGCCCTTAAATATGATAATTTATCATTATATATATCAGTACCCACTTTATCAGTATGACCTATAAGTATTAACTCTTCATCATCAATTACTTCAATTAATTTATCTATAATACTTTTATTAAAATCGCTTAGTTTATAGCTATCAAATTCAAAACCATCAATAATTATATTCTTATCTTTTCTTTTTAATTTTTCTATTTCTTCTTTTATTTTATTTAATTCCTCTTCATCTATCTTATATATATTATTATCTTGTTTAAAAACTACTTCCTGTTTATCCATATCTCCAAAAGTATACGAAAAACCTAGACCTGCACTAACTTCTAATCCACTATTAAATCCTAAACTTGCTTTTACACCTACATTTTTAAACATACCTGAATAACCGATACTTGCTCCAACTTCTTTATTATAATATCCTAAAGAAGCTCCTATACTATGTGTTTTGTTTATATTATTAAAAGGTATACTTCCATGTGCTATTGCACTTGCAATTCCAGAATTAGTTTTTTTAAATAAAATACTGTTATCTAATCCAATTAAATTATCAACATATTTTTTATTTACTGCATCATTATCACTAATAGGATCTGCCACACCTTTTATTAATGTATTTTCTAAAGTAATACTACCCTTATTTTCTTCATCATATTTAACACTATTTCCTATACTATTTAAAAGCTCATCATCTAAATGTTTTTTATTTATTGTTTTTTCCTTTAATTCTATAACTAAGTTATTATTACCTATTATCCTATCTTCTCCACCTATTATTTTTAAAGTTTCACTAACCACATTACCTGTTTCACCCTTATTAATATATCCATCTAAATATTTTTTTACTATGGTATCCGTTATTAACTTATTATTAGGATTATTTATATTAGAATTTTCACTTAATATTTTAATATATTTATCAACATTTATATTACTTCCATCTATATTTGCCTTATTATTTAAATCTATGCTACTTGCATATCCTTTACCATCTATATACGATTTTACTTGATTATCTGTTACTAATGTATTTGTTGGGTTATTTATATCTGAGCCTTCATTTAGTGTTTCTCTCCATTTTTCTTTATTTATTACATTAGTATCGGCATTTATTACAGAAAAAAGTTGTGAACCATTTATTGCTTCAGATGAATTCTCAGAAATATTTCCCTTATCTAAATAAACAATTTTTCTTAAATTATTTTCATTCCCTATAGATAAAGCATTACTTATTGCCTTTGATTCTTTACCAAGTATAATTGCATCATTAATTTCTCTTTCGACATTTATGTTTCTACCTAAAGCAATAACATCATCTCCTAAAACTATATTATCTACACCCATACCTATAGAATTTCTTCCTGAAACTATGTTATTTATACCTAGCGCAATACTGTTTTCACCAATATTTCTTAAATCATTTAACACCAAATTGTCTTTTAAATATTTTAATCTTTTAACAGCTTCATCTAAATCTATTTGTTCTTTTTCTAATAATTCTAAAACTTTTGTATACTCTTGCATTAAAGCTAAGTCATTTGGATCTGGATTTATATTATCATATATATCCTTTAATCTAGTAACTTCTTTTTTTACTCTATCTATTAATTCTTCTCTTTCTCTAATTGCATTTCTATTTATTCCTAATGCTTGTTCTAACTCAGTAGTTAATCTCCCTACTGTCACTTTATTCTTTTCTATTATGTCAACTATATTTTCTTTTTTCCATTTTTCTATATTATTTCTAATTTTATATATAAGTAAGTTTGATCCATCACTATATCTTATACTTTGATTTTGCTCTTTTATTAAATCCAATTCTTTAATAGCTTTACTTTTTTTATCTAACCATTTTTTATCCGAGTCTTGTTCATACATATATTGATAATATGTTATTTCATTAGTTTTAATATAGTAATCTACTTTATAGTCTAATTTTCTAAATAAAACTTCCTTATCCTCTTCCAAAATCATTTTATTATTGTTATTACTAAAGTATTCTCTAAATGCATTTTTATACTTACTACCTTCAAGTTTAACCCTTTCATATTCTTCTTCTGTCGTAATACCTGTTTTAATAGATTTTAAAGTTATATCATAAGTAGGTTTATTTGATATATTTCCGAATGCATCCTTATGAAGTGTAACATCTTGATTAAATGTAGTAGATAAAATTCCATTTTTATTAAACACTCCATTAAATACACTATCTAATCCTACATCTCCGTCTACCTTATCTCCATCTAAATAAACAATATATGAATTTATAATATATGGATTAACAACACTTTCATTAATACCTTTATGGTCATCACTAAATTCTTCATATGACATTTGAGCTAAATTTATTTGATTTTTTCTTAAATCCCCTAATGCCTTGTAATAATTAACTATATATTCTTTATAGAATTCTAATTCTATATTTAACATAGTACCTTCTTCAACCATATTTTTAAATCTACTAGAGGCACTATTTAAACCATCTGTTGTAGATATATCCACATCCTCTATTCTAGATAAAGCATCTAACTTACTATTTAGTTCATGTATTTTTTCTCTATGTGTTCTAAAAAATTCTTCATTATTTCTAACTAAATCATTGTATTCTTCTTCTTTATTACTCCAAATATTTCTTGCATTCTCTTTTGCCTCATTAACTATATTAACTCTTTTACCAGCTTCAATTATATCTCTATACTTAGCATTAATCTTTTCAATTTCTTTATTAATTCTATTTACTTCTTTTTCTTTACTGTCGATTTCTTCTAATTTTTCCTTATTTTCCTCAATTTTTCTAACTACACTTTCCTTAGTTTCATCATTACCAACAGCTGCTGAATTTTTACCTATAGCAATAGAATTTCTTCCCGTTGCAACACTATTCCCAATACTAATTGAATTATCTCCTATAGCTAATCCTTCATTAGATTTAGAATAAATTGATAATATTAACATTAAAAAACAAAATTTTTTCATTAATCCCCCTTTATATATTTATCCCCACAAGAACATTATATCATAAAATTAAAATTTTTTAAATATTTTTTATTAAGAAAATATATAAAAAAAGGTGATTCGGGATTTTAAAAAAAATCCTTGAGTCACCTCTTTCTTTTCTGTATAATTAAGTTACCACACCAAATTACAGAAAGGATTGATAAATATGACTTCTAAAATCAAATTTATCTTCACCAATACTATTTTAACAAATTCTTTAAATACAAT